>JBEKVU010000096.1:0-10909 GCA_049513775.1 Candidatus Acidiferrum sp. | reverse complement strand
GTTCGGGGTGAAGATATTAAAGGCCAGCGATGCACTGTGAATTCCGCCACTGTTTGCGGTGCATGGGGTACCGGAGAAGGGCGGATTGATCACCGTCACCGAAGCCGCTCCAGCCATGCTGAGCAGCGAATTTGGCACCGTCACGGTGATCTGCGTCGAGGATGCCGCCGGCGCGATGGGCGTCAGCAGCACCTGAGGCGGGGGCGTGGTCGTTGGCGGCGTGGTCTGAGGTGTAGGTGGCTGCCAGCAAACCATGGCGCCTGAGGTGGTGCCATTGCTCACGAGAAAATCCGATCCGGACAGCGTCAAGGTCGTGTTTCCGGTGGCCGGAGGAAGAACCACCGCCGCGTTGTTCGGGGTGATGGATTGCAGCAAGGGTGTGGGATTCGGCGGCGTGGTGGGAGTGATCAAAAAATTCAGCGGATTCGAGAGCCCGTTATTGCCTGCGCCAGAGAAAGGATTGTGCGTTTGCACCAAGGCGTTCCCTGCGGTTGCCACCAGCGAGGCCGGGATAACTGCGGTAACCGCCAGCACGTCTCCGGCGCTGTCATCGATGTCGGTCGTTACCAGTTTTTGGTTGTTCCAGCTGATGTAGGTCTGCGCAACAAATCCGCTTCCATTGACCGTCAGCGTGAAAGAAGGGCTACCGGCGGCGATATTGGATGGAGACAGGGTGGTGATGGCCGCCCCGGTATTGGCCTGAAAGGTGTTGCCGTAATCGTTGCAACCGGCGAAAACAAAAATCGTAAGCAAAGCGACAGCCAGCGCTGTCAAAAACCTCTTCATCGACACTCCTTAGTCCCTCTGGCGCCGCGCACGCGTTCTGCCGCGCCAGTCTTTCTTTAGACGATTCCAGAAGCTAGTGTTCGGTTCAGATGCACGAAGTGGCGCTCGCGTTTACCGCGAGACTGGCGGCCGGCTCGGGGAAGCTCAGGCCCGCTGCTTCAACCGACCCTGCGCCTTAATTGGCGCTTAAACAACCCTATATCTGTATCATTCCGGCAGGGATAACGTCAATTTTCCGGCCGCGGGTAGTGGACTTATCAGGGTGGCGACAGGAGCGGCTTGGCTAAAGGGCAGGAGCTCACAGGGAGAAAGAAAGAAAAACAAAAACATCGTCATAGGAAAGGAAAAAAGAAAAACATCCTGGACACTCACTGGCCTTCTCCTGGAAGGCCTTAGCCGGCAATTTCTGCTAAAACGGAGACCTCGAACATGAAGTCTAATGAACCCAGCCGCACAGCCCTGATGATCGCCCGACAAAGAGCCGCTCATCAGGTGCTCGATCATGGCTCGATCCTCTATGACCCATTTGCCGTGAAGATTCTGCGTGAAGACGAAAAGGACGTGCTTCAGTTTGCGAACGAACACCCCTTGGCCAGCATCGGAGGTCTGTTCACCACCGCGCGAAGCCGGATTGCAGAAGATGCTTTGGCAAGAGCTGTCGAAAGAGGGATTCGGCAGATCGTCATCCTTGGCGCCGGACTCGACACTTTCGCCCTGCGAAATCCCTATGGCGCACAACAGATCCGTATCTATGAGCTGGACCACCCCGCGACGCAGGCATGGAAACGTCAGCGCTTGGCTGAAGCTCAAATCGCACTTCCGCCATGGCTTATTCTCGCGCCCGTCGATTTCGAGCGGGACGATGTGGGAGAGGAGCTCGTCGCCGCAGGCTTTCAGCAGAACTCGCCCGCGTTTTTCACTTGGCTCGGGGTTGTGCCATATCTGACACAGCACGCTATCGGCCGCACTCTCGACTACATGTCGTCCATCGAGAACTCGGAGGTAGTGTTCGACTACGTGGAACCTCCCGAGGCATTCTCAGAAGAGCTAAAGCAATTAGAAAAGGAGCGGACCAAACAGCTTAAGAAAATTGATGAACGTTGGGTCAGCCGTTTCGAGCCGACTGGCATTGCAGCGATTCTTCGCTCGCACGGATTTCGTGCCATCGAACACATCAATTTCCGGGAGATCGTGTCCAGATTTGGCCACGCCGTTCAAGGACTCGCCCCCGGACAGCTTGGCGTTCATGTTGTCCACGCTAAGCGCTAATTGAACTCGGTGCGGCCCGGTCATCGTAGCTTGGCGGTGAAGCCGCGAAACTTGCAAGGTGCTGCTCGCGGTAACCGGAAATTGACCCACTGCCCGGCCGCGCGCAAGGAATGCCCGGAATTGCGCCCGGCTATTTTTTCAAGGTGCCAGCCAGAAATACGAAGCGCGCGCGCTGCGCATCTTTTGCGGCCTTGCAGGGCGCATTCAGATACATCACTGGCCACCCATCATTGGCGCGATATTCGGGCCACTCTGCCAACCCCTCGCCATTTGGATTTCCGGAGCGAGCGAAGTTGACCCAGTAGTTCTGCATCGTCACGCTTAGTTCGCGATCTTCCGCACGCCATGGTATTCCGGCTTTTGAGTCCAGCGCCCCGAAGACGTACTCGATTTCCGCGGAGTGATACGCGCCGAGGCCTTCTTTGTTGGTAGCGCTCGGCAAGGATAAATCGAATCGATAGCGATACACGGGTGTCTTCCCGGTCGCCGCTTGCGCTTCGAGCCACGCCCAGGTGGGCCAGGCGAGGTCCTGATCGCTCTTAAGAACTCCCATGGAGCGCTTGGCCACGTCCTCACTGCCCGCGGGATAGAACTTGAGAAAAGCTTCGGCCTGCGAAGCAAACTGTTTTTCTGCCATGGACTTCAGCTGCGCGGTCGCGGAAGGCTCGTTCGCCGCAACGGCCAACGGACCGATTTCATCGCGGTTCCAGCCTGCCAGCAACGCGGCATGATTTTGTTTTCCCGCGGCAAAAATTGCGGGCACGGCATCGGGCAGAAAATATCCATCTATTTCGGGAGCAAACCGCGGTTCGCCTTTGGCGGTATTGACCGCCGCCTCCAATATTTTCGCGGCGGAAAGCGCGCGCAGGCTCGCAAGGCTCTTCGTTCCAAGAGCGGTGCCGGCGAATTCCGCATCCGTTTGCTCGCGCTCCGCCAGCGTTTTGAACGGCAAGGCCGAACTCCAGAAGGGAGCCCCGCTTTCGCCGATGGCTTTGTGGAACAGCCCGTGCGCGGTCGGCGAAGCCATCAGCGCGGCGACGGAAAATGAGCCAGCGCTTTCTCCGAAGATCGTTACATTTGTCGGGTCGCCACCGAACGCTGCGATGTTCCCCTGCACCCACTGCAGCGCCGCGACCTGGTCCAGCAATCCATAATTTCCCGCAGCATTTCTGCCTGATTCAACGGCCAACTCCGGCAGCGCGAAAAATCCAAAAACGCCCAGACGATAGTTCATGGAGACTACGACCACCCCGCGCCGTGCCAGAAATTGCCCGTCCTGGCGTGGCTCGGAAGACGCTCCGGCCATAAATCCGCCGCCGTGAATCCACACCATCACCGGCAGTTTTGCGCCGGCGCTTTGCGCGGCAGTCCAGACGTTCAAAGTGAGGCAATCTTCACTGTTGCCCGGGTCGCGAAAAACCATGTCGTCGTAAATCGCGCCTTGCATGCAGCGCGCGCCAAATTCGGTGGCGTTGCGCGTGCCCCTCCACTTGGCGGGAGCGACCGGCGGCTTCCAGCGCAGCCGCCCAACCGGTGGCGCGGCGTAGGGAATCCCCAGAAACGTTCGCACCGGGCCCTGCAACTTCCCGGTGAGCGTTCCGGTATCCACATTCACTTGTAATCCGGGTTCCTGCGCCGCACCATCCATGGCGCCCGCTAGCATGAGCATCATCAGAAACAATATGAGGGAAGTGCTGATACCGCGTGCTCGCAAAATGGCGGGCCGGTAGGAACGGTGTCGACCAAAACCAGGAAGAGTCGCTCTCACGTGGCCGCCGCCAGCGCAAGATAGTCCGGCCTATCGGACACTAGTTTGTGCCGGAAGGCCTTGCGAATCTCTCCATTCACCAGCAGGAATGCGCCCGGCATGCGCTGGACATCTCCGGCCGGCAGGCCCACAAAATTTCCGTTCAGCCACGCGACCAGCATTCTTAGGATGCTCTCTTGGTTCAGGATTTGCCGCCAGTCTGCGCGCGCGAGACCAAACGCTTCGTACAATTTTCCCTCCGGATCGGCAAAGCGCGGAGCATCTTGCAAGCCATAGGGGGTGAAGTAAGAAAGAGCTTTTTCTTCGGTGCCTAAGTGTACGAACGCCAGTTGTGCGTTTCCGCTTTCAATACTGCTTCGTTTCTTTGAAAGCTCTTCCGTGGCTTCGCGACAAAACGTACAGCCGAAGTGACGCAAGAAGACCAGCAGCAGGGAACGCCGCGCGCAGATCTCCGCCAGCGTTTCTCCGGTCTGCGCCCGATACGCGCGGAGCAGTTCCGGGGCAATCTGAGTTGATCCGAAGATACCCATCAGTCCGTACCTCCGCGGCTGGCAGGAGCAGCCAGAACTCCCTCGCTCACCGCTTTCGCGGTCACTTCATGACGCCAGGCAAACATTCGCCCCAGGCGTTTGCGGGCGTACCATCCGCCGAAGGTCTGGCCCAGCCATCCGAGCGGCATTTCGTATTCCACGCGGTCTTCAAGCCAGCTGCTATTTGCGCCATCCGCGCTGAACAGGTGAGTATGTTCCCACTTTTTGAACGGTCCGGAAACCAGTACATCGCGAAACATCTTTCCCGGCTCGCAGGCGGCGTGCTCCGCGATCCAGACCTGCCTGATCGGCCCGATGCGCAATTTAATTTTTACCCGGGACCCGATGTTCTCGATGCCGCCATTCTGTTCATAAACAGTGGCGGCTTCCCACGGAGGCGTGAGCCGCCTTAGCGCGTCCGGCGCAGCGTGAAATTGGTAGACTCGCTCCGCAGAAGCCGGCATGCGGCTGCGGTACACAAACACTTCGCTCACGTTGGACGTTCACCTGTGCGATTCCCGCGGTGACGCTAAATTGCTTATCGCAGCGAGATGGTCGCGGCTCCCTTGCTGAAGCTCGCCAAACCGCCGGAGTGCAAATACTCTTTAGCGTTGCCTTCCAGCTTGAGATACGCGTCCCAGAAGGCCAGGGAGGCGGAATTGGTGTATCCCAAGATATCTTGAGCCTCTTGCTCCTTCTCGGGCAGCGCCGTGCGCGCGGTGATAAAGGACATGTGACTCGCGCCTTCGATATCCACGTGATACTTGTCCCCGGCGGGCGCCAATTCAAAGGGTGTCTTATGCCAGGTCTCGCTGGCGATGGGCCCGAGGCTGTCGAGGGAGCCGGTGATGCCCAGGTACGGAATGCGCAGTGCGCGAAACGATGCGTCGCTTAATCCAAACTGCCCCGGTCCCTGCGGCGATAGGCATAGCACGGCCTTCACGCGCCCATCGGCGAAATTCGCCAGCGGCTTGTTCGGCAAATCCACCAGTGCCCCGGCCACGGCTTCGGCCGTAAACGAACCCATGGAGTGCCCGCCGACCCCGACGTGCTGCGAATCGAGTTTTCCAGCCAGAACCGGAACGCGCTTTTCTAACTCCCCAAGCGAATCCAGCACAAACGAAATATCCCGTGGGCGGCTCTCCCACAATGCCGGCTGTTTCAGCGCATCGCGCACCGCTTGCATGAAACGCACGTTCTCTTCGCCGGCGTCGCGCCGTTGCACGGCGGAATCATCGTGCGTCGGCTGAATGACCACGTAGCCATAGCTGGCCCAGTGTTGCGTCAGCTCTTCGCAGCAATCCTGCGAGCCGCCCGCGCCGTGCGAGAACACAATGACCGGATAAGGCCCCGCCGCGTCTGGATAAAAAACCCGCAGATGTAAATCTTTGTTTCGCCGCGCGTCGTGCAACACGACGTCGCTGACTTCACGCACGCGGTATGGCCCGGCCCGCAGCTTGTAGCCGAAATAATTTACGGGATTGTCGGTGGGTGAAGGCGCGTCGCTGCCGTCCACGCTTTTGGTGCGGCTGGCCGCGTGCGTAGCGGCATCGCCGTGCCGCAACAGTGCGTTGCGCACCGCTTCGGAAGGATTAAACCCGGCCCCTCCCGTGGGGCGCGTGATTAAATACGCCGTGGCCGCGCTCACCACGCAGATCAAAGTTACATTCGTGATGCGCTTGAAGAGTCGCCGCTTGCGCATGCGGTCGCGCTTTAACCGCGCCATGTAGGAGAGGGACATGTGCTCGCCTGAAATTCAGATACCCTGTGCCTGCTGGCTGCTAACCCCGCATTCCCCAAGGGAGTTGCCCAGCATTTCTAGCCTTCGCCGGCCGCTTTGCGGTGGCTAGCGTTCAAAAAAACCTTGAAAGTTAGCTACCGCCGGAACGCCGATTGAATTTCCAGACACACAGGACAGTTCGTTGGGCTGGATGGCTCCGCCGCACGGGGCGTGCCGCAGCAAGTATATCAAAAATGTCAGCTTTCAGCGCTTAACGACAGGATCTGCCTTACACGAAGGCCGTCAGGAGAACAGGCGCGCTTGTCCCGCTTGTTCATCGTGTGCCTTGGGCGCCTTTGGCGCGTATTTCGCTATGTAGTTTTTCACGGAGAGTTTCCGGGCGGTATTCTCCGAAGTCATATACCGAATCTGGCCGTAGATTGGGCGCTCCGGACCCCACGGCCGGTCATACCTTCCGAGCACCCAGAAAATTCCGCTGTAGGAATTCGGGTTGCGCCCGTCGAGTCCATATTTGTTGTTCAGTTCGATCATGATGGAGGCCGCTTGCTGCGGCGTGCGCGTCCACTCCAGGATTTTTTTGCCCCACAGCATGCGCAGGTAATTGTGCATCCAGCCTTCGCGCACGATCTGCATTTGCGCCGCGTTCCATAGAGGATCGTGCGTAGCTCCGGCCGCGAATTCCTCCAGCGTGTAGATGTGCGTTCGTTCATCCCGCGCGTGCTGCTGCAACGTTTTCTGCGCCCAGCCTGGCAGCGATGCGTACTGATCGTAATCCTCGCGATGCGAGCTGAAGTTGTAGCTCAGCTCGCGCCAGGTTACCAGTTCATCGAGAAAGGCTTCGGCCGCGCGACTCATGTTCCACCAGCCCTCGCGGCTGCCATTCGCCCTCAATGCTAGTTTCTTGGGTGTCCAGTTCTCGTGCCGCGCCAGTTCGTGCAGCACTTCATGCGCCGACAAAAATCCAAAGTGCAGGTACGGCGAAAAGCCGCTGGAAACATCCAGCTCCGGCTGGTTCCGCTTGCCTGCATAGTCCGCCAGTTTTCGCGCAAAGAAATCTTTCATTCGCGTGCGCGCCGCAAGGCCGCCGCCACGCAGGGTGGCGGGTTTTACCTGGTGATCGATGGGCAGCCGCTCCAGCGTTCCGGCCTCGCCCGCCAGCAGCGCGGGGCTCGCCGCTGGCCAACACGCTGAGATTTTTTTTGCAATAGCCGCGGGGGCTTCGAGTTTCGCCTTGCCTAAAGGATTTGCGGCGGGGAATTCCGCTAAATGCGGTGCCAAGGATTTCTGCAAGTAGCGTCGAAAATCGAACGCCCGCATAAATACCCGCTCCGTCGCGCGCACGGGCAGCAGGCCGTTTGAATCCACGGCTTCCAGCTTCACCGGTAATTTGCGTCCGGCCGCCGCCACCATACGCGGAAGAAAGCAGCATGGAAACTCGTCCGTCACCACCAGGCACGCTCTCGTGGCAAATTCTTCGAGCAATCCCCGACCGTCGCCGGCCTGCGGCTCTACGTAGGGGTAATACGCCACCTGCGATTGCGCGCACAGTGCGGCATGCTCCGCCATGCCGTCGATTACAAAGCGGTGCAGGCGCTCGCTGGCCCAGGCGTAACCGCAGCGCAGCGCTTCAAAAATTACCAAGGGCTTGCGCAATTCGCGGCAATGTTCGAGCGCCCGGTCCAGTGCAAAGTTGTAGTTCAGCCGGCGATTGGCAATCATCCAGTACAAAACATACTCGCCGGCGTCGCGCACACGCGCGGCATTCGCATCGCGGATACGCAAAGCCGGAACCGCGTTCACAAGCTCTCCTTCACGGAGTTGGGAAGATTCAACGAGTCGCATCGGCAAAATTTTGGCTCACAGACACAACTCGGGCAGGACGAGTGGCGGCAAACTACTACAGGATACGCAAAGGCCCCAAGCTCAGTAAAGCTCAGGCCCTCGGCGGAGAGTTCCCTTCAAATGAAGGAAATCACGAAGGTGGACGAGGGCTGCTACATCGCAGCCCTCACTGGGCGCGGGGTAAGTTGAGGCCGGCACACCTGTGCGGAAGACGTTTTTTCTTGAGGAGGAAACGAACGGTTACTGAACGGCCGGCAGCTTTAATACTCCGGTCTTGAGATTAACTTCCTTGGAGCCGCGCGGCGTTCCCTTGCTTTTCACAGCTCCCGTCGAGGTTTTGGCGTTCTTGCTCGCCTTTGCACCACCGCGCAAACTCTTCTTTTGGATTGGCATGACCTTCTCCCTTCTTCTAAACCGCGATTGGCTGGCCCGCGGACGCCTGACCAATATGCAGGCTGCGTGCCAAATCGCAGCAGCTTCTAACCCGGCTGATTTTTTTATGAAAGCAATCGACTTGCGCTCCGGTGAGCACGGTAAGCGGCGCACTCTGGCGGCGACCTATTGTTCGAGGGTAAAAAAACTAACCCCATGAGGGTTAAAAATTGACCCCTCGGGCGCCGGTTCTCATGCCGCAATCCCGGGCTCGGCAATTCGTTCGATCCGGCCGAGCAGCACGCCATAGCTGGCAATTCCGACTAGCAAGACCACCGTGGCAATTGCAAACGCCGCCGCAAACGAGCGCGTCGCCGTCACGATATATCCGGTGGCAATGGGTGCCGAAATCGCCGCAAGCTGCCCGCAGAAATTTGCCAGCGACCCCACCGTGCCCACCGCGCCGCGCGGCGCGATAAGCGATGGCACGGTCCACGCCACGGGCGCGGCTGCCGCCAAACCACCGAGCGCCAGACTGATCCACAGCAGCGCGCTTACCGGGGTGGTTGCATGGCCCGCGCCCCAAATTCCCAGCCCCAGGCTGGTGCCCGTGAGCAGCACCGTTTGTCGCACCCGCGTGCCGTTCCAGCCGCGCTGAATCAGAAAATCCACCAGCCACCCGCCCACCACAAAATCCGTCACTGCGGCAAACATCCAGGGCACGCTGGTGTACAGCACGGAGTGCAATAAATCCACGTGCAGCGTCGACGAAAGATAGCTGGGCAGCCAGGTCAGCAGGAGATAAAAAGTGTAATTGTAGGCGCCCCACCCGATCGCCAATCCATACACTTTGCGTTGTCGGAGCAAATAGCCGAGCGGCACTTGTTCCGTTGCGGGCGGCGGAGGATCCTTTCGATCGCCGGCTCGTGACAAAGGTGCACGCAGGCCCGGTGGCGCTGCTTCCACCGGCTCGCGGTACACCAGGTAAAAAATGAAAAAATAAAAGAGACTTGCTAGTCCGGTAGCCGCAAAACTCCACCGCCAGCCAAAGTGCAGCAGTAAAATGCCGATCAGCGGTACGCCGATGCCCGAAGCCAGCTTCGCCGCGGTATCCGTGATGGACACCGCCAAACTCCGCTCGTGCTCCGGAAACCACTGCCCGATGGCTTTGGCGTTGGCCGGAAACGTCGGCGCTTCGGCCACGCCGAGGAGCAACCGCGCGCCAAACAGCCACGCCAGCCCCGGTGAGAGCGCTGCGCAGAACGACGCCATGCTCCAGAGAAATGCGCTGATACGCCCGACGTAGCGCACTCCGAGCCGGTCCAGCAGGATTCCCACGGGAACCTGCATCGCCGCGTAGCTCCAGCTGAACGCGCTGGACAAATATCCAAACGAAATCAGCGTCAGCCCAAACGAATCGTGCAGCGCTTGCTGCGACACCGCCAGGTTGATGCGGTCAAAAAAATTAACAATCACGCCGAATGCCAGTAAAAACGCCATGGACCATCGTCCGCGCTGCAACGTGACATTCTCGACGCTAGCCGGGGCGGTGCTCATTCGCGCGCCACTAGGAGTATTCCTTTGCAGTCATGCGCATAATGGCTGGCAGTCTCCCACAATTTCTCGATGGCCGACAGCTTTCCGTCAGCCCCAGGGAAAGGGTTCGTAAATCACCCGGCAAGGAACACACCTGTCCTCTTGACCCATTGCGCCCGCTAACCCCATCGTTATGCTGGTGGAAGCCCGGCCAACCCCTTGATCTAACTCCCATGCTTCGCCGCCTCCAATTCGCCGTCGCAACCCTGGCTTCAATCGCCGCGGTCGCTGGCGTTTGTTCGACTCTGCGCGCTCCACGCGGGATGCACCCGTCCGTCGCTTCCGCTTCGGTAACACAGTCCAGGGAGAATCTGTCCGCTGCCGTCTGCCCGGTCGTTTATCAGCTCGATGACTCCCCCGGCAACCGCGGCTACCACTACATCTTTTATGGCAACGCTTTCTTCATCAATCGCGATGGCGATCTTCTGACCGCTGCGCACGTCCTTTCCGAGTTTCACAATGGCGGCCAACCGAGCGTGCTCGTTCGGCTGAACTCCGCGCCGCCCCGCTTGCTCAAGACCGAAGTTATCGCCGTCGACATCGAGCACGACGTAGCCATCCTTCGCGCCACGCCCAATCCCTTTGCTGGCCCGCGCGGCCCGTACGAGGTAATCGCCCTGCCCCTGGGTGCCACCAAGCCGAGCATCGGCGAGGGTGTCGAAGCCACGGCGCTCCGTCCCGAGCACCTGAAAGATCCCCATACTTTCGAGCTGCCCATCGCCGACACTTATCCCGCGACCGTGCTGAACTATCTGTCGATTGCGCTGAATCCTCGGCCCGAAACCAACATTCCGTTACTATCCACGCCGTCAAAAGACCACGCCTCGCCGTCATCGCTCTCGGATCGTTCGGCCGATGACTCCACGGAGATTAGATCAGCGGCTTCTCCTTCGCTTGGCAAAGCCCAAATACAGACCGACCTCTTCCTCTTCAGCCATGAGGTGCAACGCGGCCAAAGCGGCGCTCCGGTGGCCTCGGCCGCTACGCACCAGGTCGTTGGCATCA
>JBEKVU010000095.1:0-10954 GCA_049513775.1 Candidatus Acidiferrum sp. | reverse complement strand
CGCTGCGGGAGCGAAAAAATGCTTCTCGCCATCCACAGTGTAGTAGTGCATTTCCGTACTGAACGCCGCTTCCACCTGTTGCACGGTGCCGGAAAAGCTCAGGCGCGTCTTGCTGCGCGAGCTGCCGTCGATAGCAAAGCCTTGTTGTTGCAGCCAGAAAGCGGCTTTGGAAATATCGGCATCGGTCATGCCGAAACGGGCGCCAAATTCCTCGGGCGTCAGCCATTTGTGATACTGCGGCGAACCTGGATCTTGCTGCGCGGCGATGAGCGCTTGCAAATCCGCATCCTGTGCGGCGGAGCGGTTGAAAACCATGCTCACGCTCTCCAGCTTTGTGTCGGCGGGCACCCGGCCGGTATCGAATTCCGCGCTGGCCTTCGGCGGATGGCTTCCCGCGACGGTGACGCGCTGCGAGTTATCAATTTCCGCGGTGACACGCGGTTGCGGCCCTTGCGCCGAGAGCACGGCACTCATCAGGCCGGTGGCACCCAGCAAGCCGGCAATCAGCAGCCAGTTCCGTTGCGCACTCTTTTGCGACGTGGGCATAACTTTCCTTTGTTCGTGTCGAATGCTGGGTTTCAACGTCGGAATCGGCGTACTACAGACTAGTTAGAACCACCGCATGGTTGGAGTGTCCTGGGGGGCCCCAGAGTTGTAAGGGCGAAACAAGATTTTACCGTCCTCTGACCATGCCGAGTAAACGGACCCTGAAGCACCCGGCGCAAAACTCAGATCCGCTGGCGGATTCGGTACACGTTCAAGTCGCCTCGCGCTGGGTTTTGATGTGCGGCGTAAGCGGCGGTTGTGCAAAGGGCGGAGGGCTACGTTACTATGGCGTTTGCGGGACGCCGCGGAAATTGCTGAGAGGCGGCGTTGGCTGGCGGAGCGAACATTTATGAGCACTACTCTTTCGGATCTGCAGGCGGGGACGTCCCGGTCTTCTCTATCGAAGGGACCGTTTCGCGCGGCGCGTGGCACGGATATTTCCTGCAAAGGCTGGCAGCAGGAAGCGGCGCTGCGCATGCTGATGAACAATCTGGATCCCGAGGTGGCGGAGAAGCCCGAAGAGTTGGTGGTCTATGGCGGGACGGGCAAGGCGGCGCGGAATTGGGAGAGTTTTCACACGATTGTGCGGTCCTTGCGGGAACTCGCAAACGATGAAACTTTATTGATTCAATCCGGCAAGCCGGTGGGAATTTTTCGCACGCACGAATACGCTCCGCGCGTGCTGCTGTGCAATTCCAATCTCGTTGGTTATGCAAACAATTGGGACAAATTTCGCGAACTGGATCGCGCCGGCTTGATGATGTACGGCCAGATGACCGCTGGAAGCTGGATTTACATCGGCACACAGGGAATTTTGCAAGGGACCTTTGAAACGTTCGCGGCGTGCGCGAAGAAACATTTTGGCGGGGATTTGGCCGGTAAGCTGGTGGTGACCGGCGGGATGGGCGGGATGGGCGGTGCGCAGCCGCTGGCGGCGACGATGAATGGCGCGGCGTTTCTCGGAATCGATGTGGATGCCGAGCGCATCAAGCGCCGCGTGAAGACCGGGTATTGCGACGTGCTGGTCAACGATCTAGATGAAGCGCTCCGCATTTTGAAGAACGCCGTGCGGAAGAAGGAAGCAGCTTCGGTTGGGTTGGTGGGAAATTGCGCGGACTTGATTCCGGAGTTGGCGAAGCGCGGTGTGGTGCCGGATGTGCTGACGGACCAGACTTCCGCGCACGATCCGATTGGCGGGTATGTGCCGAATGGGATGACCCTGGGGGCGGCGATTGAATTACGGCGTACCAATCCCGAGGAATACAAAAGGCGTTCCATGGCGGCGATGGCCTCGCACGTTCAGGGGATGCTGGATTTACAGAAGCTGGGGTCGGTGACGTTTGATTACGGAAATAATATTCGGACGTTCGCGTTTGAGCATGGCGTGAAGAACGCGTACGACTTTCCGGGATTTGTGCCGGCGTATATTCGGCCGCTGTTTTGCGAGGGAAAGGGGCCATTTCGCTGGGCGGCGCTTTCTGGCGAGGCCTCGGACATTGCACGGACGGACCAACTGGTACTGGAAATGTTTCCGGAAAATGCGCATCTGGCGCGGTGGATCAAATTGGCGCAGAAGCGCGTCAAATTTCAGGGATTGCCTTCGCGGATTTGCTGGCTGGGGTATGGCGAGCGGGACAAATTTGGGCTGGCACTGAATGATTTAGTGGCGCGCGGGGAGCTGAAGGCACCGATTGTGATTGGGCGCGACCATCTGGATTGCGGCTCGGTGGCTTCGCCATTTCGCGAGACCGAATCGATGCGCGACGGTTCGGATGCGGTAGCGGATTGGCCGCTGCTGAATGCGCTGCTGAATACGGCGAGTGGCGCGTCGTGGGTTTCCATTCACAACGGCGGCGGCGTGGGGATTGGGTATTCGCAGCATGCCGGACAAGTGACTGTGGCGGATGGAACGCGCGAGATGGCGGCGCGCATCGAGCGCGTGCTTACGAATGATCCCGGGATGGGCGTGATCCGGCACGTGGACGCGGGCTATGACGAAGCGACGGCGTTCGCAAAACAGCATGGCGTGAAAATACCGATGGCGCCGCGGAGCTGACTGCGCGCGGGGGGGTTGCGGCTCGCGGCCAACCCATTGCACTCAAACCCGCACACAACTTCCGCTCGCGGCCGGCATCGAATCCTGCAGCTAAGGAGGTACCCGTTATGTACGTCATATTCGGCGCGACGGGAAACATCGGATCGGTGATCACGAAGACGCTGCTGGCAAAGGGCGAAAAAGTGCGCGTGGTGGCTCGCACGGCCAGCAAGCTGCAGCCATTTGCCGACCAAGGGGCGATTGTCTTCCCCGCGGAGGTGAGCGATTCGGCGGCGCTTAGCGAAGCGCTACGTGGCGCGCGGGCGGCGTTCTTGATGGTGCCGCCGGATCTATCTTCGCCGGACTATCGCGCCGGACAGGAACAGAAGACCGATGCGATTGCCAAAGCGGTGCAGGAATCGGGACTGAAGTACGCGGTGAATCTGAGCAGCATTGCCGCGCAGGCTCCTTCCGGAACCGGGCCGATCGCAGGCCTGCATGCTGGAGAGAAAAAGCTGAATCACATTGCGATGCTGCACGTTTTGCACTTGCGTCCGGCGTATTTTATGGAAAACGAGCTGCAGAGTTTGGAGTTGATTCGTGGCATGGGAATTTTTGGCAGCGCGCTAAAGCCGGATTTGAGAATTCCCATGATTGCGACACGGGATATTGGAGCATACGCCGCGGACCGCCTGTTGAAGCTCGATTTCTCCGGCAAGTCCACGCAAGAATTGCTGGGGGCGAGTGATGTGACGCGCATCGAGGTTACCGCGGCCCTCGGACGGGCGATTGGAAAACCGGAATTGGGCTACGTGCAGTTTCCTTACGAGCAGGTGCAGCAGGTGCTCGAGCACAAAGGGGTGGCGCCGAAGACTGCGCAACTCTTCATCGAAATGTACCGCGGCTTTAACGATGGCATCGCCGTTGGCGAAGAGCCGCGCTCGGCTGCCAACACTACGCCGACGACGATTGAGCAGTTTGCACAGGAAGTGTTCGCGCCAGCGTTTCGCGGGCGGGCGGCGGGGGCCTAGAGCAAGGCGCCGCGTCGAAGACCCTTCGTCGCTCCGTGCGAGCGCTAGCGCGCGCGACTCGCTGACCGAAGCAGTGTACGCGGCGTGTAGATCGGGCCCGGACAGGGAGTGTCGCCGGCGCTACCTAAAATCCAGCGTGCGATCGACGGCCCGACCAAAAAAGTCGGGTCGTCGCTTTTTTGCGCGTACAAACCGCGGCGTGGAAGTCGGGCATAATACTCGGCGTGAGTGAATCGCTGCTGATTACGGGAGCGTCGCAACTGCTGACGCTGCGCGGCCGTGGGCCGCGGCGCCGGAGATTTCTTGCGGAATTGGGAGTTGTCAAGGATGGCGCGTTGCTCTTGCGGCGCGGGTTAATCGTCGGGGTGGGCACGCGCAAGTACGTCGAGTCGCTGCCAGGGGCGCGAGCGGCGGAGAAGATTGATCTGGGTGGCCGCGTGGTGCTGCCGGGCTTTGTGGATTCGCACACGCATCTGGTGCATGCGGCGAGTCGCGCCGAAGAATACGAACTGAAAATTGGCGGAGCCAGTTACGAAGAAATTGCACGGAAGGGCGGAGGAATTCTCAATTCGGTGAAGAAGCTTCGCGCGGCGGGCACCGCGGCTTTGCAGGCGCGGGCACTGCGGGCGCTGGCGCAGTTCGCTGCGCACGGCACGACGACCGTGGAGGCCAAGAGCGGCTATGGCCTGGAACTCACGAGCGAGCTAAGAATTCTGGCGCTCCATCGGTGGTTAGGGCAAGAGCAAGGCATCGAGATTGCTTCCACATTTCTTGGCGCGCATGTAGTGCCGGCGGAGTATCGCGGTAAGGCGGGTGGCGCGGAACGCTATATCCGCATGGTTACCGAGGTATTGATTCCGCGGATTGCGGAGGATGGGCTAGCGGAGTTTTGCGATGTGTTTTGCGAGCGCGGAGCGTTCTCGCTGGAACAGTCGCGGCGCATTTTGCAGAGCGGCAGGCAGTTTGGTTTGGCGCCGCGGATGCATGCGGAGCAGCTTTCGCGGATGGGCGGCGCGCAGCTCGCAGTGCAGCTTGGGGCGGTGAGCTGCGATCATCTGGAACAAGTGAATCGGGCGGATATTCGAGCGCTGGGACAATCGAATACCGTGGCTACGCTGTTGCCCGGCTGTGATTTTCATTTGGGATTGCGGAAGTATGCGCCGGCGCGGGAGCTGATTGATGCCGGGGCGATTGTGGCGCTGGCTACGGATTATAATCCCGGGACTAGTCCGACGGTGAGCATGCCGATGATTCTATCGCTGGCTTGTTCGCAATTGCGGATGACGCCGGCGGAGGCGATTACCGCGGCTACGATAAATGGGGCGCACGGGTTGCGGCGGGAGACGAAAATCGGATCGCTTGAAGTGGGCAAGCAGGCGGATTTTGCGGTGTTCGAAGTGGCGGATTACCGGGAAATTCCCTATTATTTTGGAGTGAATGCTTGCGTGATGACAGTTAAGCGCGGGCGGGTGATTTATGCTGGCGAGTGAAGCGGGAGCCCCACCAGGCCGGGACTAAGACCGGGCCGCTACAGGAACATCCGATACACAATCGGCTACGAAATCGGCGGGGTTGTCGCGTGGAACGCGGAAAACAAAATTATGACTCGATTGATTGAATGCGTGCCTAATTTTTCCGAGGGGCGCGATCCGGCGAAGGTTGACGCGATCGTCGGCGTGATGAGCGCGGTGCCTGGAGTTTATATTTTGGGGCGCGAGATGGACGCAGATCATCACCGGTGCGTCGTGACCATGGCTGGGGAGCCGGATGCCGTGGCGGAGGCGGCGATTCTGGGGGCCGGCAAGGCGATGCAGTTGATCGATTTGAATGAGCATTCGGGTGCACATCCGCGCGTTGGCGCCACGGACGTGATTCCTTTTATCCCGATTCACGGCGTGGAGCTTGAGGATTGCGTGGCGCTGGCTCGGCGAGTTGGAGAGGAACTTTGGAAGCGGTATCGCATACCGGTATTTTTTTATGAGGCGGCGGCGACGCGACCGGACCGCGTGAATTTGGAGAATGTGCGGCGCGGGCAGTTTGAAGGGCTGCGCGAACAACTCAAAAATAACCATGACCGGCAGCCGGATATCGGCGAACCGAAATTGCATCCTACCGCGGGCGTGACCGTGGTGGGTGCACGTAAATTTCTGGTGGCGTACAACGTGAATCTGAATACGTCCGATGTGAGCATCGCAAATAAAATCGCCAAAGCCATTCGGTTTTCTTCCGGCGGGCTACGCTACGTGAAATCGATGGGCGTGGAGTTGAAGGCGCGCAAACTGGCGCAAGTTTCCATCAACCTGACGGATTTTGAGCAGACGCCGATGCACCGGGTTTATGAAATGGTGAAGCGCGAAGCGGAACGCTACGGTGTGGCGCCGGTGGGCAGCGAGATCGTTGGGCTGGTGCCGAAAAAAGCCATTGAGATGGCGACCGATTTTTTTCTGCAGCTGGAGGATTTTTCTCCTTCGCAGGTTTTCGAGAACAAGCTGGCCGCGGCGCTTTCCACCACACCCGCGGAAAATGCCGAAGGGACGAAACTGGCTGTGCTGGCGCGTCCTTTTCTCGATGCCGTAGCGGCGCCATCGCCGACGCCGGGCGGCGGGAGCGTATCGGCGTTTGCGGGCGCATCGGCGGCGGCGCTCGGACAGATGGTGGCGGGGCTTTCGCGAAAGAAGAAGTCGCAGGCGGCGTTCGTCGAGCAGTTATCGTCAGAATTAGACGCGCTGCGCAAGGCCGGAGACTGGCTGGCGGCGGCGATCGATCGTGATGCGCTGGCATACGACGAAGTGCTCAAGGCGTTCAAATTGCCGCAAACCAATCCCGACGAAATCAAGCTGCGGAATCAGGAAGTGCAGCGGGCCACGCGCGGGGCAACGGAGGTACCGCTGGACGTGGCTGAACGGACAGTTGCACTTTTCGAACAATTGGGACAACTGCATAGTATCGCCGCCGCATCCATGCGTTCAGACTTGCAGGTGGCGCAGCTCATGGCGAACGCCGGGGCGTGCGGCGCCATCGCCAACGTGGAGATCAACTTGGGCGCCATTAACGATGTGCTTTTCGTACAGTCGGTACGCGAAAGACTGGCCTCGCTGCGCGAGCGGCTGACTGCGTCGGCGCAAGAAACAACGGCATCCAAGTAATTTTGCTTTGACGCTCTTGAAAGGAACACACATGAAATTCCACACGCTAACTATGGAGACCGGTAGAAAGTTCGCGGGCCGCGTTTTGCTGGGTGCTGCGGCGGTGATCGCGGCGACGACGTTAACATTGCCGAAGCCCGCGGCAGCCGGAACGCTGGGCGCGGACAAGTTGGCGCTCTTTCCGAAGGAGACCGCGGAGATCGGCTACGCGGACATGAAGAAGGCGCGCACCATGAAATGGTTCCCGCAGCTGCAGGAGCAGATGCTGCCGGCAAACTTCAAGCAATTTGAAAAATTTTTGGCGTCGGCGGGTGTGGACCCGAACTCGCAGGTGGAAGAGCTGGCGTGGGGACTGGTGCCCGAGGGCATGACCGCCAAGACGGAAGGCACGGGATCGTCGGCGGTGCCGACGGGCGAACAGGTGGTGGGCGTGGCGCTGGGCAATTTTACTCCGGACGCGACGAAAGCGTATTTCAAAACGCAAAAGCTGCCGACGTTTGACGCGCGCGGTTACACGCTGTATGCCTTTGGCACAGGTTCGGGCGCCAACGATCTATTTTTCACGTATTTCGATTCGAGCACCGCGGCGTTTGGGCATCGCCAACTGCTCGAAGAGATGATCGAGGTGCATTTCGGCCAGCAGGACAGCCTGCTGCGCAGTGAAAAATTTTTCCCTTTGGTTAGCGAAGCGAACGGCTCGGGCGTGGTTTGGACGGTCTTGAATCCGGCGTACACGCGGTTGGCGATGCAACAGCTGGCGCCGGAAGTGCAGCAGTTTCCGGACGCCGCGAAGCTGATTACGCGGATGCAGAACATGATTATTTCGGTGAACGCGGGCGACGGGATCGATGGCAAGTTTCAAGCGATTTGCGGGTCGGTGGATGACGCGAATGCCCTGGGGCAGTTGATTCAGGCTGGGATGCTTTATAAGAGGTATACGGCGAGCAAGGATAATCCGGACCTGGCGCAGATGCTGGATCAGGCTAGCGTGACGCCCGCGGGAGACCGCGTGGTGTTGCGCTTGAGTTTGTCAGACGCGCAGATGACGTCATTGATTCAGCATAATACGTTTGCGTTGAAGATGTAGCTAGCGTTGGGTTGCCCTCGTTCGCTGCGTTTTTGGAGCTCCAGAAAAACGTGCCGGGCTAAAAGCCCGGCACCGACAGAATGGGCGCATACATAGACCGAGACGCGACGGCCGCTTAGCTTGAGGCAGAGGAGCTTTGCGCTAGATACGTGATTAGGCGGGTGGTCGGCGCGTCGCCCTGCTTGGCTACTTCCACTTCGATGCGGTCGGCAAAGCGCGTCACCTCCACTGACCATTGAATGTTTTTTTCGGATGACTGAGCGATGGCTGCGTGGCATGCCGCGAGTGTCTCGGCCTGCAATTTTGCTACGGCGTCCGACTCCATACCCGCGGAATCGGCGAAGTACCGGGCTACACCTCCCGCGGCGGCGACCAGCCGCGCGTCCGGGCTAAACGTCAGCGAAACCACGTTGCGGATGTCAGTTGCCACGGGAATTCGCTACCGAAACGTCGCAGGCTTCCCGGCATTCCGGGCAATAGTACAAACCATCAGAGCAGAGGCGCACCGCGTGCTGGCCCTTGCAGATGGTACAGTATTTTTCGCAAGTGCAATCGGCCTCGAACTTGCCGCACTGCATGCACATCGTCGGTTCGGGCATGTGAGCCCCCCAGCAGACTGTACCCGAGCGCAAGAGTGGCATCAAGGAGCGGATGAGCAGCGGGCGGCGGTTCGGTTACCCGTTTTTTCTTTGCGGTTGCTCGCGCTGAAGGATTTTTTTTGCGCTTTGGTGCCGCATTGCCGAGGCTGCAGAAAGGCGTACCGGCATGAATTGCCGGTGCCACCAAAGTCCAACGCGGGCCAACTTTGACCCGGCTCGAAGGCGCGTGCTAGTATCGCTTTCTGCTTGAGCCAACAGAATGGAATCCGCGACAACTTCTCTCGCGTCTGAGCTGCGAAAAACCGCGCTGAATGCGGTGCATCGCCGTCTGGGCGCGAAAATGGTGAATTTTGGCGGCTGGGACATGCCCGTCGAGTATCCG
Organism: Candidatus Acidiferrum sp.; assembly: GCA_049513775.1. Lineage (GTDB taxonomy): Bacteria > Acidobacteriota > Terriglobia > Acidiferrales > UBA7541 > Acidiferrum. The sequence continues at coordinate 2,128 of JBEKVU010000095.1, read as the reverse complement.
GCGACGGGCGGGCTGGTGGCGGAGCACAAGGCGGTGCGCGGCGGGGTGGGAGTTTTTGATGTTAGCCACATGGGTGATATTCGCATCCATACGGGCAGGACCGCCGGTAGAGCGCTGGCCGCGGTGCAGCATTTGAGCATGAACGATGCGTCGAAGCTGGCGATGGGGCAGGCGCATTATTCGGCCATGCTGTATCCGAACGGAACGTTTGTGGATGATGTGGTGGTGCACCGGCTGGGTGAGGATGATTTTTTGCTGGTGATCAACGCGGGGACGCGCGAAAAAGACATCAACTGGGTACGCGACAACACGCGGGATTTTGATTGTGTGGTGGATGATCTCAGTGATTCCTACACGCAGTTGGCGATTCAAGGGCCGCAGGCCATCGGTGTGCTGCAGAAATTGACGGACGCGAATCTTGCGCCGATTAGGAACTATTGGTTCACGCACGGGACGGTGTGCGGATTGCCGAACACGCTGATCGCACGGACGGGTTATACCGGCGAAGACGGTTTTGAGATTTATGTGCCGTCGAATGCGGCGACTAGCGAGAGAGTCTGGGATGCGGTGATGGCAGCGGGGCAAGAATTCGGAATCATGGCGTGCGGCTTGGGGGCGCGCAATACACTGCGGCTGGAAGCGAAGATGGCGCTGTACGGACACGAGATCAGCGACGAGATCAATGTGTGGGAAGCCGGGCTAGAGCGTTACGCGAAATTGGAGAAGCCGGAATTTATTGGGCGCGATGCGCTGCTGGCCGCGAAGGCTGCGGGAATTAGGCGAACGCTGGTGGGGCTCGAGATGATCGAGCGCGGAATTGGCCGCGACGGGTACGGATGCTGCTCAGAGAGCGGTGCCGCGGTGGGCGTGATCACCAGCGGGTCGCCTTCGCCGACGCTTGGGAAGAATATCGCGCTGGCGTATGTTCCGCCGGAGCTGGCTGCCGTCGGAGACACGATTCTCGTTGAGATTCGTGGACAACGCGTGAAGGCGAAGGTCGTGCCGACACCGTTTTACAAACGAGCGCGCAAGCAATAGTCAGGCGTTAGAAGAATCGGCCGCGGCGCGGAAACCTCAGCAATAGGATGCCGTGCCGGGATTGCGGCAAGCGAAGTGGCGTTTCATAAGAGTCTGCACAGGAGAATGCAAATGGCGTACCCAACAGACCGTCGCTATACAAAAGAACATGAATGGGTGAGCGTAGATGCTGGTGTGGCGACCGTTGGCATCACCGATTACGCGCAGCACGAGCTGGGCGACGTGGTGTTCGTGGAGTTGCCAAAGGTGGGCGCGGCGGTGACCGCGGGAAAATCATTTGGCACCGTGGAATCGGTGAAGGCGGTGAGCGAGATCTTCGCGCCGGCAGCTGGTGAAGTTACCGAAGCGAATCCCGAGTTGACGGCGACGCCGGAAAAAATCAACACCGATCCGCACGGCGCGGCGTGGCTGATCAAAATTAAGCTGGCGAATCCCGCGGAGCTTGACGGATTGATGGACGCCACCGCTTATGAAGCCTACGTGGCGGAGAAGACCAAGGAAGCTTCCGCGTAGATGCGTTATCTCCCGAAAAGCCCTGCCGAGCGGCAGGAAATGCTGGCCGCCATCGGTGTGCGAACCGCCGAAGAGTTGTTCTCTAGTATTCCCGAACGCTATCGACTGAAGAAGGCCCTGAACCTACCCGGGCCGTTTTCCGAAGCCGAGGTGATTGGCTATTTCAAGGAACGCGCGGCGGAAAATTCCGCGGGCTACGCGAGTTTTCTCGGCGCCGGCGTTTACAACCACCTGCGCTCAGTGGTTACCGACGTAATTATTCAGCGCGGGGAATTTCTTACTTCGTATACGCCCTATCAGGCGGAGATAACGCAGGGAACGCTGCAGGCGATTTTTGAGTTTCAAACGCTGATGTGTCAGTTGACCGGGCAGGAAGTGGCCAACGCTTCGATGTATGACGGATCGACGGCGACAACCGAAGCGGTGTTGATGGCGGAGCGGCTAACGGATCGGCGGCGAGTGCTGGTGGCGCGGTCGCTGCATCCAGAATACCGGCACGTTTTGCGGACCTACGCCCGTAACTGCGGGCTGGTGATTGAAGAGATTGCTTATGGAGCTGCCGGCACAATCGATCGCA
>JBEKVU010000094.1:0-10956 GCA_049513775.1 Candidatus Acidiferrum sp. | reverse complement strand
GCCGTCAAGCCGTCGGGCACGGGATGCCCCTTCGGGGTCGCCGCGAAGGGCGTGATGCCATATTTATTCTTCAGACTCACGACAATGCTCACCAGGTCTGCAAGGTTCTCCTTGTCCATCCCGCTGAATCTCATGCGTTCCAGCAAATGATGGTCAAGAGAAAATTGTCGTATCGGTACGGCCATGAGGCCTCCTTGAAAATAACTGTCCCCAAGGGCCAGGCAAACCGCAGGGGCTACGCCATACGGTGAAGCATGCGATGGTCCAAATCGGTGGCCACTCCTTGGCGCGCGAACTCCGCCCAAATGCCACCCCCAACACCATCGTTGTTACTGTCTATCGACAAATCATGCGAATTCCTTAGAGTTGGCGATGACTTTGTCCAGAAGGCTTTACGGAAGGGTTTTTCTGCAGGCCGGGAAAGCGCATTCCTTCCATGCAGCCGTCCGCCACATGAGGATTTGCTTAGTTCTGCGGTTTGGCGGGAAGTGGCTCTTACAGCGGAATGTTGCCGTGTTTCTTGCGCGGATTTGTATCGCGCTTGTTTTCCAGCGCGCGCAGCGCCGTGATCACTTTGCCCCGCGTCGCGGCCGGCTCGATCACCGCATCGATGTAGCCGCGCTCTGCGGCCACAAAAGGATTGGCAAAGCGCTCGCGAAATTCCGTAATTTTTTCTTTGCGCAGCGCGGCGCGTTCTTCTTCCGGAGTCTTGTCCAGTTCCCGCTTGTACACGATGTTGACCGCGCCTTCCGGCCCCATCACGGCAATCTCTGCCCCGGGCCAGGCAAAATTTGCATCCGTGCGGATATGTTTGGAAGCCATAACGCAATACGCTCCGCCGTAGGCCTTGCGCGTAATCACGGTAATTTTCGGCACCGTGGCTTCCGCAAACGCAAACAACAGCTTGGCGCCGTGCTTGATGATGCCGCCCCACTCCTGCTGCGTGCCGGGCAAAAACCCCGGCACATCCTCAAACGTGATCAACGGAATATTGAACGCGTCGCAGAAGCGCACGAACCGCGCACCTTTCACCGACGCATTGATGTCCAGCACGCCAGCCAAAAACGCTGGTTGATTGGCCACGATGCCCACCGGCCGGCCATCCAGCCGCGCAAACCCCACCACCAGGTTCCTCGCAAAATGCTCGTGTACCTCAAAAAAATATCCGTCGTCCACGACGGCGTGAATCACGTCCTTGATGTCGTACGGTTTCTGCGGATCATCGGGCACCATCGAATTCAGCGCTTCGTCCCGGCGATCGAAAGCCTCGCGGCAGGCGCGCCGCGGAGCATCTTCCAGATTGTTGGCGGGCAGAAAACTCAGCAACTCGCGAATCATGGCCAGGCAGTCGGCGTCGTCGCGCGAGACGAAATGAGCCACGCCGCTTTTTTCATTGTGCGTGATCGCGCCGCCAAGCTCTTGCTTGGTCACTTCCTCGTGCGTAACGGTCTTGATCACGTCTGGACCGGTGACGAACATGTACGACGTTTCCCGCGTCATGAAAATAAAATCGGTAATCGCCGGTGAATAGACCGCGCCACCCGCGCAAGGCCCCATGATCGCGCTGATCTGTGGAATCACTCCGCTGGCCATGGTATTGCGCAGAAAAATGTCTGCGTAGCCGGCCAGCGAGGCCACGCCTTCCTGAATGCGCGCACCGCCCGAATCGTTCAAGCCAATCACCGGCGCCCCGGCGCGCATCGCCAGGTCCATAATTTTGCAGATTTTCAGAGCATTGGTTTCTGAGAGCGATCCGCCAAACACTGTAAAATCCTGAGCAAACACGTACACCAGCCGCCCGTGAATCCGCCCAAATCCGGTAACGAACCCATCGCCCGCGGGCCGCTGCTCCTGCATGCCGAAGTCCGTGCAGCGATGCCGCACATATTTGTCCAGCTCTTCAAAGGAGTTTTCGTCCAGCAGCAAGTGAATGCGTTCGCGCGCCGTCAGCTTCCCCGCTTTGTGCTCGCGTTCCCGTCGCTCTTCGCCGCCCCCAGCCTCGGCCTCCGTGGAGATACGCCGCAGCTCGGCCATTCTGTCGTTGTGCTTAACGGTGGCATGCTCAGCGCCTGGCGCCTTGGCGCGCGAAGCACCCACCGAAGCACTACCCACCGGAGTTGCAGACGACGTTTCAGCCAATTTCTCGTCAGACAAACCGTTCTCCTTGCGCAGCCGAGGGCTCCTGCGCCGTTCCGTTGCTCATCGCGGCTTGGCCGCCAGTCTCGTTGGTGGAGAAAATGCGCACGGCCAAATGCGTGGCCAGCCATACCGTGCCCAGCAGCAAGACGACGCCCAGCAACAACTCCGCGACAATCGCGCCCCCACGCTGCAACGGCGAATCGATGGCCGTCACATAAATTGTGGCGCGCAGCAGGATAAACATGGCGCTAAGCGTCATAGCCACCACCAATATCGTGGTCAAAATCGAAGCGAAGACCATTTTCATGGATTTGAGTGCCGCGCCCGCCGCCCGCGCCCCAAAGCATAGCGCAACTGCGGCGAAATCAGAACGCGGTGCGGCGCCCGTTTGGCGCGCAAGAAAGGAGCGGGGTGAACTTGTAGAAGACACGACGCCTAGCGCAGTCCAGACCAATCGTCGGCAACGAGAATGGAGTCGGTCGGATTGGAGGGATCATACTTCACGCTGGCTGGCTGCCCTGCAACCAGCCGTTCAAGGCGAATTTGTCCTTCGAGGCCCGTGATGTCCTGCGCCGTGTGGTACGTCACGCCAGAAATCGCATAACTGTACGAAACGAGCTGCCGCTGACGCGTATCGGCAAGCGGCCGCGAGCCCGCGCCAAAAAGGCTCTTACGCGGCGCTTGCGGTTCCGGCGGATGCTCGACCAGTTCGACAATCTGGCCCTCCGCAATGCGGCCAATCTGGTTCAGGTGTAGCCGGCGCTTGCGCTCCGCTTCCACCACATCCACGGCGGGGCGGAAAAATGCGTAAGCCACCATGGCGACCGCGGCCACCGCCGCTCCCACCATGGACAGCGTCAACTTCCAATCGGCAAGCAAAGCATTCAACGTACGAACTCCATTTCAAATCGGAAATATCGTGGGCATGGTGCCAAATCCCCTGCTGCGCGCGTTGCGCAAGCTGCCCCCCAACCGATTGCGTGTATCGCTGCCAACCCGCCGCAAAAGGCTGTGGGCTGCAGCCTTGCCCCACAGATGCGTATTTTACCGAAACCTTCTGCGGGAAATGAAACTACGCGTTGTGGGCGTGCACCCGGTTGCGCAACACGCCAATACCGGCAATGCGCACTTCCACGGCGTCGCCGGGAAGCAGCGGGCCGACGCCGGCCGGCGTGCCGGTAGCGATCAAATCGCCGGGTTCAAGCGTCATCATGCGCGAAATCCAGCGTACGATAAACGCGCAAGGGTACACCATCAACGCCGTGCTGCCGCACTGCCGTTTTACGCCGTTTACATACGTCTCGACCAGAACGTCCGCCGGCGCCAACTCGGTTTCAATATGCGGGCCCACCGGGCAGAAGGTATCGAAGCTTTTTGCGCGCGTGAATTGCACGTCGCTCTTTTGCAGGTCACGCGCGGTTACATCATTCAGACACGTATAGCCCAGCACGTACGAAAGCGCGTCGTCCGAGTCCACAAGGTGCGCGCAGCGCTTTCCGACTACCATAGCGAGTTCGCCTTCGTGCTCGATGCGCTGTGAATAGGGCGTCAAAACTATATTTTCTTCCGGGCCGATTATCGAAGACGAGGGCTTCAGGAAAATCAGCGGCTCTTTGGGAACTTCGTTGCCCAGCTCGGCGGCATGCGCGGCGTAATTTCTTCCCACGCACACAATTTTGCGCGGCTGCACGGGCGCGGCAAAATTCACGTCCGTCAACTTCCACGTGCGCTCCGTGCGTTTCCACGCTTCCCATGGCGCACCGGAGATTTCGCGCACATCGGCCTCCGAGATGACCCCGTAGAGAGCGGTAGCAGTTTGTGCAGTATGGCTAGAATCCGCCGCGGCAGCAGCGGGGAAAAATCGGCAGAATTTCATGGCTCTACTAGCTTACAGGATGATGGCGATGCGCGGAATCCTCTGACCAGGTGCGCCACACAATGCGCACCAGCCAAGCGAGTGTGGCCACAATCATGTATAACACCGCGCCGAGCACGAACACCTGAAAGCCGCCAAAGTGCTCGCGCAGCCCACTGAAGGCCAGCGCCAGTAGGCCGTAGGTGACGCTGAAAATCGTCCACCCGATCAGACTGGAAACCCACAGTTTCGCGGGCATCCGCAGAAACCGCACCACGGGAACCGCCGCAACCAGCACCAGCAGCGCGAGCGTCACCAGATTGCGCGCCGCGGCAAATCTTTCCAAAGAAGCAGCGTGATTGGCGACAAAAAGCCACGCCACCAGAACGAGCGAGAGACCCACTCCAACGTAAACACCCGTGCGCACCGCCACATCTTGCGGAATGGCTAGCGGGCGTGGCGAAAATGGCGGGCCAACCGGCATGGGCCGCGGGCTCCTGGATACCCGTCCATACTCCAACCCAGGCCCCGCAGGATGGTTGCGCACCTTAGAAAGGAATTATCACGACCAGTGAGCAGACACCGCTGGACACGATATCGAGCGAGCTCAGGAAGCGGGTTGCCCAATTTCAGCGGCAACCGCGGCCCCCGCGGGGCTCTCGTTTCCCGCGCGATCCACCGCGGTCACGGTATACCAATACCGGTGCCCGGCCTGCACGCTGGCATCGCGGTAAGCGGGAGTGGGCACCAATTCCTTCGCCAGCGATTCGCCACGCTCGCCGTCGCGTTCGCTACGATACACGCGATAACCCGCCACATCGCTTTCCGGGGCAATCGACCAGGAAAGCTCGACCACCGGTCCGGCCCCGCTATTGCCATCCAGAACCGCTGCTACCAAGCCTTGGGGCGCCGACGGCGGGAAAATATCCTTCGGTGTAATCACCGCAGGCACCGAATCCGCGGACTCCGCCGCTTCGACCGCCTGCGCAACAGCACCAGGTGCGGGCACCGTGCGCACCACATAAACATACGTCTCGCCAAACGCAAAATCCGTATCCGCATAGCCATTCTTCGTCGGTGAACCCACCAACGCCAGCGGCGCTTTCCAGCGCACATGCGCCAAGTCTTTCACGGCTGCATCGATCGCGGGTTGATCCACCGGAGGGTTCAGCTGCCCGCGATACACGCGATAGCTCACCTCGCCCAGCGCTTGCCCCCCCGAAGTTTGCATAATCGCCGGCCAGCTAAGTTCGATAGCATTTTCCGTTACGTTCGTGGTCACATTCACGATGCGCTGCGGCACCGGAAAAATCGCCACTAGCACAATGTTCGAATCTGCCGAAGCCTTCTTCGACGAAACACGCGTGCGCACCATATACGCCACTTTGCCGCCCGGATGCGCCTTGGTTTCTTCTGGCGCCAGTGGGTCGAGAAACTCCACATGTTTCTCAACCATATAGTCCCGCAGCATGGCGCCCGGAATCGCATACACCATGCGAAACGACTTTTTATCGACGGAATCATCCGGCTTCAGTGCCCCGCGAAAAATCTCGCACGCCGGACTTTCCGTTAGTCGCTTGCCGTCGACGGTCTTGCCAGGCAGGGAGAACGTGAGCAACGCACCATCGCCAGATTGCTTCGCACGAAGATCCGAGACCGCGGAAGGAATGGGTGGTGAGGGTGGAGTGGGTTCGCCCGGCGCCCCGCAACCCGCGCCCAGCAATAGGCCCGCAAGCACCGCCACCGTGAGCACCACGCAATGCGCAAGGGAGCGGCGGTAGACGGCAAAAGTGACGATTGGTCCGACGGTTCGCGCAGACAAACTTCGATTCTCGCGGCGACCCGGCTGGGCTGGCAACATGCAGCTCGCTTCCTTACAAAATGTAGCGGCTCAAATCTTGATTCTTTACGATGTCGGCGAGTTGCTTGGTGACGTACGCTTCGTCAATCTTCACATTTTTCTTTTTCAGGTCCGGCGCTTCAAAAGAAAGTTCGTCCAGCACTTTTTCGAGGATCGTGTGCAGCCGCCGCGCCCCGATGTTTTCCGTCTGCTCGTTCACGCTAGTGGCAAAACGGGCGATGGCCTGCACCGCATCTTCCGTGAACGTGAGTTTCACGCCTTCGGTTTCCAGCAGCGCCATGTACTGCTTCACCAGCGCATTCTTCGGCTCCGTGAGGATGCGCACAAAGTCCTCTTCCTTCAGCGATTGCAGCTCCACGCGAATGGGCAGCCGCCCCTGCAGCTCGGGAATCAAATCGGAAGGCTTGGTGACGTGAAAGGCCCCTGCGGCAATAAATAAAATATGATCTGTGCGAATCATTCCGTACCGCGTATTGACGGTCGTGCCTTCGATGATCGGCAAAATGTCGCGTTGCACGCCTTCGCGCGAAACATCCGGCCCGTGGCCAGACTCCCGCCCCGCCACCTTATCGATTTCATCGATGAAGATAATGCCCATCTGTTCCGCGCGCTCCACGGCTGTGCGCGTCACCTGGTCCATATCCAGCAGCTTGTTCTCTTCTTCCTGGATAAGGTATTCGAAAGCGTCGGCCACTGTCATCTTGCGCTTTTTCTTCTGCTGCCCGAACATTCCCGAAAGCATGTCCTTGATGTTGACGTCCATCTCCTCCATGCCCTGGTTGGAGATGATTTCAAACGAGGGCATCGCCCGTTCACGCACTTCAATGTCCACCATGCGCTGGTCGAGTTTGCCCTCGCGCAGTTGCACGCGTAATTTTTCGCGCGTCCGTTGTGATTGTTCGTGTTGCGCGGTGGCGTTGGCGTTCGCATCCGCGGTATTCACCGCGCCTGAGGGCGCTCCCGCCTGCCCGCTTGCGCTCGAAGCCGGCGGCGCAGGCGGCAAGAGTAAATCCAGCACGCGCTCTTCCGCGGACTGCTCCGCACGCTCCGCCACATCATCCAGTTTTTCTTCACGTACCATGTCGATGGACGTTTCGACCAAGTCGCGCACCATCGATTCCACGTCGCGCCCCACGTAACCCACTTCCGTATATTTCGAAGCCTCCACCTTCACGAACGGGCATCCCGCCAGCCGCGCCAGCCGCCGCGCAATCTCTGTTTTGCCCACGCCGGTGGGACCAATCATCAAAATGTTTTTCGGCAACACATCTTCGGCAATCTCCGGCGGCAGCTTCTGCCGCCGAACGCGATTACGCAGCGCCACCGCCACGGCGCGTTTTGCCGCGTTTTGCCCGACGATGTATTTGTCGAGCTCCGCCACGATTTCGCGCGGCGTCATGTCGTCCAGCGCGGGCAGCAGTTGCTGGTCCTCGCCGGGCGCCGCGCCGTTTCCACCGTTGGGCATATAGATCAAATCTTTATCGGACTTGCTGGCCATGAGGTGCTCGATTCCTTATATCACTTCAACTATCGGAATACTTGCGTGCGATTACCGTACCACGTTCAGTTGGATGCCAAACGCGCGCTCCGTGCATTCTGTGAGCGCCGTCATATACTGCCAACCTGAGCGCAACGACCCGCTCGGTCGCCGCCCGTAGCACAGGCTAAATCTCTTCCACCGTGAAATTCGCGTTGGTATAGATACAAATCTCGCTGGCGATGCGCATCGCTTCCATAGCCACGTCTTTTAGCGCGAGCTTGGAGTGTTTCGCCAGCGCCCGCGCCGCCGAAAGCGCGTACGCGCCGCCCGAACCGATGGCCACGATGCCATCATCCGGCTCAATCACGTCGCCGTTGCCCGAAAGAATGAACGTGCCCTTAGAATCCGCCACAATCAGCAGCGCTTCGAGATGTCGCAGGGCCCGATCTTTGCGCCACTCCTTGGCCAGCTCCACGGCGGATTTTTGCAGATTGCCGGAAAATTCCTGCAGCTTGCCCTCAAACCGCTCGAAAAGCGAAATCGCATCCGCGGTCGACCCGGCAAACCCCGCCACCACCTTGTCGTTATACAGCCGCCGCGTCTTGCGCGCCGTATGTTTCATCACATGGTCACCCATAGTCACCTGACCATCGGCAATCAGCACCACTTTGTTTTCCTTGCGCACGCACAATACGGTAGTTCCGTGCATCGGTGCGCTTCCCTGGCTATTCGGCATCCGGACATTATACCGCGAGCCGCGAGCCCGCGCATTCTGCGCATCGATTCTCATGGGTTCACGTGGTCAGATGTTGCCGTTGTAGCGACGCCCGGCGGGCGTCACTTGCCGTTTCCCCCGCAAGTACCATCTTGACACTATGAGTATTCTATGTTATAATTAGAGAGAGCCGATAGGTAAGGGTCTATAAGAATCCCGACTGTATGGGCAGCCAACATTCGAAAGGACTACACCATGACCACCTACGCCACCGTAGCACGCAAACTCTATCTCCTCCAGCTATCGACCACCACGCTGCCACTCCCGACCGGCCCCGTGCACCTCGGTTCAGCCTGCTACCTCATTGAGACCACGGGCGGCAAACACGTTCTCGTTGACAGCGGAATGCCCGAAGACGTGCCACCACGTCCCGGAACGCCGCCCTCTGAAAATAAGAAAAACGTCCTAGAGCATCTCGCCGACTTGGCCCTCCGCCCCAGCGACCTCGACATCCTCGTCTGTACGCATTTCGATGTGGACCACGCCGGATATCACGACTTCTTCACCAACGCCGAATGCATTGTGCAGCGCGAGCACTATCAATTGGCGCGCAACAACCATCCGCGCTACGCCCCAGCGCGGGCCCACTGGGATCATCCCGCCTTGCACTACCGCATGGTCGAGGGCGACACCGAATTGCTGCCAGGCATCACGCTCCTAGAAACCAGCGGGCACGCCCGCGGCCACCAATCCGTCCTAGTTCAACTGCCGCACACCGGCCCGGTGCTCCTGGCCATAGACGCGGTGATGCTCGAGCGCCTCTTCACTCCCACGCGCAAACCGTGGCCCAACGATGACAACGAAGAGCAATTACTAGCCAGCACGCGCAGACTTCTCGACATCGTCGAACAAAAAAAAGTGGCGCTAACTATTTTCGGTCACGACGCGCAGCAATGGCAGAATCTGAAACGCGCGCCCAACTTTTATGATTGATAAAGATCGCCCCAACGGATGTCCACGCACAGGGCGCTAGGACTGCGGAATTTCCCGGAAGGAAAGCACCTTATAAGTGATCGGGCTCTGCACGTAGTTGATCCAGCAGCTACTGTAGTAAATGCTGTTGCCGCTGCTGCCGACGGGGCCGCCGGTCATCGCCACGGAAGACGCGCCCAGGGTTGTCCCCAAGGTGGGATTGCCCGAATCGTCCAAAGTTTTAGCAACCACAACAGCTCCGAAGAAACTTCCCGTCGCGCTCATGGATGGCGCGGTGAGATGACCCTTTCCGATTACCAGCACGATGCCATCCCATGAATCATGCGGTCCGAAACTCAGGTCACCCGTGACCACCAGGATGCCGTACCCGGTCTGCGCCCAATTGTTGACCGACATGTCTCCGTTCACTACCACCGTGATGGGATTCGTAGCCGACATTTCAGGCGGAAAGATACTGGGGTTCGCAGGCGTATTCGCAGCAGGAACGTTCACGTCGGCATACTGCGAGATGGTCTGCACCAAGGCGTTCAGCGCCGCCGGCGACTGCCAGCTCACGGGCAGCGAGACCAGTTGAACGCTTGGCGTTGCTCCGGATCCGGTGTAACCGGTGGGATTCGATATTCCGGCAAGAATGGTTGCCTGGCTGGAGTCACCGCTATTTGTATAGCCGACGGCGGCCACCGGCGCCCCGGTGGGCGCGCAGTTCGGTGCGGGTGCCGGGTTGTTCGATTGCGTATCGTTTCCAGTGACGAGAAACGGGGGCGCACCGGCGAAGCCCACATTGTTCCCGTCCATGATCAGCGCCGCCGGAAACGAAAGTCCAAGCGTAATTGGCGCCACGACATACTGCAGCATGCGCTGACTCCCGTTGGGCATCGCCGCCAGCGCCGTAATCTCTAAAGCTGGCACGCCGCCAGGAACCGCGTCAGCGCTCAAGTGATCGTTCGCGTACAAAACCGGCTGGGTCGGTAGATAAGTGCCGTTCGGATTTACGTTCACACCGATGGCCTGTTCCGAACCCACCGTAACCGTATTGACCCGCACCCATTTGTAGATCGGTCCCGGCGTCACCTGCTGCAACGTCGGCGGCGTAAACACCGAATTCGCCACCTGTAAGTTTGGAGCGGTCTCCGGTGGGTTTACGGTGAACTCCTGAAAATACTCGAGATCCGGATAACTTGTCGGTGTGCCAATGTCCCACGGCGCGACCGTTTCACCGGCCAACGGATTGATGATGTACCAGACTTGCCCGGGCCCGGGCATCGATCCCACCGGAAGTCCCAAAGCCGTCGGCAAATAATTTGCTGACTTCACCAGCATGCGTCCCCGGCCCTCTTCGAGCCCCGCCAGCGCCGCATAATAAACGCTCGTCGCGGAATGATAATTTCCCGTAAGCGCTGAATCCGTGCCCGAAGCCAAAATCAGCGCCATGCCCACAATGCAAATCAGCAACAGCGCGAACAGCGAAATCAGCAGAGCCACCCCTGCTTCCGCTTTTCCTGCTCGAGTTGGGCGTGCCAAGTTCAAATCGTATTCCGTTCTGTAAGCTGTTTGGCTGATCTTTCTGCAAGCCCCTGCCGACACTCTATGGAAATGAATTGATGCGGCTAGCCCGCCCCGTCAGTTCCACCACTCGTACCAGCCCCGTTTGCGGATCCGGCGTTGGTGTTTCAACGATCAGCGTGATCGTTACGCTGCGAATGTTCATGGGCACATTAGAAGGCGGTCCTGCCGAGGCGCAATCCTGCGGCCCCGATGGCGTGTCGCACGTGTAGGTAAACATCGGCACGGGATTCCCGCCGGGAAACATGTTCGGGTACGCCGCATTGATCTGCGCAATCTGCGCGGGAGTACCCTCATTCATCACGTTTTGCACAAAGGGCACCAGCATGTTGTCCGGATACATGGAATAC
>JBEKVU010000093.1:0-10960 GCA_049513775.1 Candidatus Acidiferrum sp. | reverse complement strand
TATTCGCTAGACGCCGAGAATCGCCGGGGTCTGGAACATTTCTTTGCGCGCGCTGCGGCGCTGGGATTCACCGGCGAGCGCCGGGCGATCCAATGGGCAAGTGCGGCGAAATCGCTGAGCCACACCGTTCGTATTTGAACGTGCGGGGAATTTTTTAAATTGCGAGGTAAAGCGAGATGGGACTAAGCAAACAGGCCGCGATCGAGATGCTGGAGTCCGACGACCTGGTGGGCATCGGCATGGCGGCGCACGCCAAGCGCCTGGAGAAGAACGATCCGCGCGTGGTTACTTACCAGATCGATCGCAACATCAATTACACGAATTTCTGCACGGAGTATTGTTCGTTTTGCGCTTTCTACCGGCCGATTGGAGCGAAGGACGGCTACCTTCTGCCATTCGAGGAAATCTACCAAAAAATCGAAGAGATGCTGGAACTTGGCGGCACAGGAGTCTTGCTGCAAGGTGGATTGCACCCGGACCTGCAAATCGACTATTACGAAAATCTGCTGCGCTCTTTGAAAGAACGTTTCCCGACCGTACATCTGCACTGTTTTTCCGCGCCGGAGATTTTGTGCATCGCGGAAGTCAGCGAACTCAGCGTGGAAGATACCATCCGGCGCCTAATGGACGCCGGCCTGCAGTCCATTCCCGGCGGTGGCGCGGAAATTCTGGACGACGAAATTCGGGGCAAGATTGCGCGCCTGAAATGCACCAGCGATGACTGGGAATCCGTGCACCGCATCGCGCACAAACTCGGCTTACGCACCACCGCCACCATGATGTTCGGCTGCGGTGAGGAACTAGCACATCGCGTGAATCACTTCGAGCGAATCCGCCGCATCCAGGAAGACACCGGCGGATTTACCGCGTTTATCCCCTGGATGTTCGCGCCGGAAAATACCCCGCTCGGCAAAAAAGTTCAGGAAGCTACCGCGGTCGACTATTTAAAGACGCTTGCCGTCAGCCGCCTGTACTTAGACAATATCGACCACATTCAATCGAGCTGGCTGACGCCGGGTATCAAGGTTTGCCAAATCGGATTACAGTTCGGCGCGGACGATGTGGGCAGCATTTTAATTGAAGAAAACGTGGTGTTCGCCGCCGGCGTAAGAAATCGCACCAATGAAGGCGAGTTGCGGCGAATCATTTCCGACGCGGGATTTATTCCGGCGCAACGCGACACGCTCTATCGTTCGTATGTTTTAAAGTAGAAAAAACGCAGTGGTTAAGCAGTAAGGCTAGCCCGCAGCAATCACCCGCCGCTTAGAGCTTTTCTTTTTTCGGCGTGGGACGCAGGTAAATTTCCACTTCGCAGCCGTCCTCGAGGTCCAGGTCCTCAAGCGGATACAGAATTCCGCTACGAAATCGCGCGCGGACCTTCCGCGGTATGCCTGAAGTATCCGGCTTCGCCGGCGGCTTTGGTGCAGCTTTGGTCGTCGCGGCAGCGGTTTTTTCTTCGAATGCCGAAGTCTTCGGTGCAGCGGGTTTCGGTGGCATAGTCGCTCCAGGCGCCGGTGCGCCAGCGGTCTCGTCCAGCGCTTCATTGGCCAGCGCGTCGGCCTCTTGGTTTTTCTCGCGATAGACGTGGTTGATACCGAAGGAATCGAAGGTGGCGGACATCTTCTTGGCGCGTTCAAAGAGCGGGCGCAATTCTTCGCTCTTCACCTTGTATTGGCCGCGCATCTGCTTCACCAGCAATTCGGAATCGCTTTCGATGTGCAGCGCACGAATGGCGTGGGCCTGCGCATAGTCGAGCGCAGCGATCAAACCGTAATACTCTGCGACGTTGTTGGTTGCACGGCCAATGTATTTTTTCAGCTTCGCCACAATCTGGCCGCTGGCATCACGCACCACCACTCCGTAAGAAGCGGGCCCGGGATTGCCGCGCGAGCCGCCGTCAATGTTGGCGCGATGGGCGGCGACCTTTTGCGTAGCCGCTGGCTCCGCAGGAAACAGACCACCAGCGCCGGAGGGTTTGCTGGGGCGCGGCATCAGGAGCTGGGAGGCGCCGAATTTGTGGTTTCTGACGACGGGTGCGCGGGCGAAACGATAGGCTCGAGGGTATACAAAATCAGGCCGCAGCTTTCACAGCGAAATACCTCTTCATTCTCTTCGCGGCGCAACTCCTCGGCGATGTGCGGCAGCACCCGCATGCCACAACCGCGGCATTGCCCGTCGCGCGCCTCGGCCACCGCGGTGCCGTTGTGCCGTTTCGCAATGCGCTCGTAAAGAATGCGAAATTCTTCCGGCACCGGTTCGAGAGCCTTGGCGCGCTCGGCCATGGCCGCATCGAGGAGCTTCTTTTTTTCGCCATGCAGTGTCTGGATACGTTTGCGCTCGGCATTTACGGCCTGCTCGGACTCGCGGAGGTCGGCTTCGGCCTTGCGCACCCGGCGCTCGCCTTCTTCCCCGGCGACCATCACGGCCAGCTGACGATCTTCGGCGGTAGCCATTTCAGTTTCGGCATTGGCAATTTCATGCTGTAACGCTTTGTAAGCTTCGTTGGTTTTCACCGCGCCGCTCTGGTCGCGGTATTTCTTGGCGCGGTCTTTCCACTGCTGGACCTCGAACTCAAGCTTCTTGCGCTCCGCGAGGTCGCGCGCCTGCGCTTCTTTTGCTGCCGCCAGCGCGGCCTTGGCGCCAGCCAGCTGGGCGTCCGCTTCTTGAATGCGTTTTGGGAAAGAGTCGAGTTCCGCGCGCAAAGCGGCCAACTGATGATCCACGCGCTGGAGCTCCACTAGACGGGGTATGACGGAATGCATCGGATAGCGATATTACCATACGAAGGGCCGGGGGAACGGACAGGGGTTGACTTTGCAGGCTGCAAAAACCCGCGGCGGTCATGGCACCTCGCCGACCTGCATGTTTTCGTCGATGACGAGATTGGGATACCGAATGGGTGAATCGGACGGGGCCCGAGCATGGCTCGCCACCACATTGAAGTTCGCGCCAGAACAAGAGACCGCATAAGTATAGCCCTCACGTTCGGTCTTCCGCACGGTAAGCGAATTGGATGAGACGAGTTCGTCCATCGCGGCGCAATTCCCGTTGGTGGCGATATACGCGCGTTCGGCCTGGGCGATCTGCAAAAGATCCATGCGCACCCCGGTAAGGCTGATGGCCTGGGTGGGCGCGGTCCCCTGGTCAGAAACCGCCATGCGTTTCAGGTAAATCTGATACACCCCAAACAAAACAGCCGCGGTTACCAGCAATCCGGCGAGTGCACGCATGTGTTGATTCTGTTCTGCACCGGTAGAACGACGCAAGCAAACCGCCTCTACCGCGTATAGAAGTAGAAAACAGCGCGTCGCGGAAAAGTCCCATGTGTCCACCTTCTTTGATAAACTGCGCTTGCCGCCGAACCCCCTTCCCGGTGTAGCGTCCCGATTTGGAAAGTACCCATGATCACCACGCAAGTTTTGGCGGAGCCGTCCGCGCGCGAGAATTCTCGCGAGCTCGACCTGGAAGAAGCCCGCAGCATTCAAGACCTGATGCTGCCGGGCCAGGCGCTGTGCACCGGCGAGGTGACGGTCGCTCACGAGTTCCAGCCGGCCGCGGAAGTGGGGGGAGACTTTCTGGACTACTTTTCGCTGGCCGATGAGAGCGTCGGCCTGTATCTCGGCGATGTGTGTGGCAAGGGCCTGCCCGCGGCGCTCTACGCAGCCCTGGCCGTCGGCACCCTGCGTGGCGTACACAAGACCGGACAATCGCCTTCGAGCGTTCTGACCACGCTGAACCGCCGGCTCACCATCCGCGGAATTCCCCGCCGCTATACCGCCATGCAATATGCCCTGTTCCATCCGGAAAACGGCGTGATGGAGATTGCCAGTGCAGGAATTTCCGGCCCGTTGCACGTCTTCCCCGGTGGATGCGAAATCCTGGAATTGTCCGGCCTTCCTCCGGGCATGTTTCCAAGCGCGCAATACGAGAGCCATACCGTACAACTGGCACCCGGGGACGCCATGGTTTTTTTCACCGATGGCATCATTGAGGCGCAAAACGCCCAGAACGAATTCTTCGGCATCGAGCGGCTTCGCGAGCTGTGTCTGGGGGGAGAAGTAGATAGCTCTATGGCGCTTTTACAGAGGATTTTCACCGTGGCGCGAGAGTTTGCCGACGGCCAGGCACAGCACGACGACATGACCGCCACGGCCTTCCGGTACCTTGGCTCCATTGCCGGGTCTGCCGAAGGCGACCGGCGCGCGACCTCCGTAAAGAGACGTGTAGAGACTGCGCAAGGCCTCCCGGCTTTTTAATTGACACCTGCCACGCTCTCCAGTAACAACGATAGACAAAGCTGCAAGGAAATAGGAGAGTTCTCGATGAATACGAAGTCCCCGTGTAGCCTGGGCCTGGTGTTCCTTCTTTCGTGCACCTTGGCGCTCTCGACGGAACTGCCCGCCGCAGGCCAAGGTAGTGGCCAGCGCGCTGGGGAAGTTTCGCGCGTGATCCCCGCCGCCAACATTGACCGCGGCACGAAAGTATTGCCAGCTTCGGCCAAAGCCGAAGTCATGTGGCAGGACGATATCAAAACCGCCAGTGGCGGACGCGCGCGCGTCGGTCTGGACGATGGCTCCGTCCTAAACGTCGGCTCGGACTCCCTGATGAAGATCATCAAGCACGACGCCGCGGCGCAGCAAACCGAATTGGAGCTGACTTACGGAAAGCTGCGTACCCAGGCCCAGAAAATCGCCAAGCCAGACGGCAAGTTTGAGGTTCGCACTCCGGCGGGAGTCGCAGGCGTGGTGGGAACGGATTTTTACGCTGAATATGTCAACGACCTGATGAACGTGATCGTGTTCGAGGGATTTGTGCGCGTCTGCAATCTGGGCGGGAAATGCGTGGTAATCAAAGCCGGGCAGATGACCACCGTCCGCACTGGTGATACTTCAGCCCCTCCGGTACCGGCACAAGCGACGCTATCGTTGCTAACTAGCGCGACGACAGACACGGAAAACGGCGCGGTCGCCGGTGCAGGTGGCTTAGGCCTGGCGGCCTCTACCGCGGCTCCTCACATCAGCAAAGGCGTCGCGCTGATCATCGGCGTTATCGCGGTAATCCCTGCCGTCGTGGTTCCAGTAGTCGTCTCGCACAGCAAAGGCAAACAGGCAACGGTCCCCAACTGTCAGACGGATCCCTATCTGCCGCAGTGCGACGGCTAGTCCGCACAAGGCGCTCGACGGAGTAAATCAGGAGCAACTTGGTTTGGCTTGTCGTCGCGCGTGCGCGGGTGCAACGCTATCTCCGGCCCGCGCGTCCAATCAGTGTCGACAGCGGCTGGCGCTTGATTGTGCCCGCGGGAACGCTATCGTACACTGAACCTTCCGCAGACTTGCCTGATTCCAAGTGAGGATTCCTTTGAGCAGATTTACCCGTGATGGATTGAATTCCCTTTCTCATGCGCTGCTTTTCGCGGCGAGCCTGATGATCACGACCGCGCTAGCAACCAGCGGCGCGCCGCCCGAAATGGCGGCTAAGCGTTCGCCACTGCTGGCGGCCATGCAGGCAGAACTCGATCGCTCTATTCGCGCGTTTGGGACGCAAACGCCGCCGGCCTACTTCATCGGCTACACCATTACCGATTCGCAGCACGCCAACGTTTCGGGATCTAATGGCGCATTGCTCAGCAGCAGCGAAGACCACAACCGCTGGCTGGAGGTTTCCGTCCGCACGGGCAGCTACCAACTGGACGACTCGCATAAGGTGGGGGAGAAAGAGATGCCCAACGGGGGACCTGGATCGCCCGTTCCAGTGGACGATGATCCTGTGGTGCTGCGCCGCGCCATGTGGCTCGAGACCGACAAACAGTATCGCGCCGCCGAACAGGCCTACATCAAGATCAAGACCGGTAAGGAAGTGAAGGTCGAAACTGCCGAAGGCCAGGCACCGGATTTCTCGCAGGAAAAAACCCATGTCTATATCGGACCGCAGGTTTCCCTGGACGTGGATCGCAGGCCCTGGGAAGCGAAAGTGCGCGCTTATACCGCGGCATTTCGCGACTCCCCGGCGGTAATCAATTCGATTGTTACGTTCACGGCGGATGCGGACAACGATTTTCAAGTGAGCAGCGAGGGCACGCAACTGCAATTTGGCCAGATTCGCTACCGGCTGGAACTTTTCATTCAGGGCAAGGCGCCGGATGGCATGGATCTGGATCGCTACTACAATTTTGATTGGGTGAACCCTTCGGACGCCCCGGACGACAAAGCCGTGTACGCGGCAGAAGCGACGATGCGCAAGGAACTGGAGGGTCTGGTCGCGGCTCCCCTGAATGAACCCAGCGTTGGCCCTGCGCTCTTAACCGGACGCGCTGCCGCGGTATTTTTCCACGAGGTTTTTGGCCACCGCGCCGAAGGCCATCGCCAGAAAGATGCCTCCGAAGGCCAGACGTTTGCAAAAAAGGTGGGCGAGCCGATCCTTCCGAGTTTCTTGACGGTGGTCGACGACACCACGATGAAGAAGCTGGGCTCGCAGGATTTACTGGGTTACTACCAGTTCGATGACGAAGGGGTTCCGGCGCAGTCCGTGACCCTGGTGGATCACGGAGTTCTAAAAGCTTTTGAAATGTCGCGCTCCCCACTGATCGGATTTCCTAATTCCAATGGACATGGCCGACGCCAGCTGGGCGCCACGCCGGTATCGCGGCAGGGAAATTTGATTGTGGAAAGCAGCAAGACGGTCACCAACGCGCAGTTGCGCGAAAAACTGATCGAACTGATCAAGCAGCAAGGGAAGCCGTACGGCCTGTTGATCGACGATATCGCCGGCGGTTTTACCTTTACAGGACGCGGGCAACCACAAGCGTTTCAAGTATTGCCTCTGGTGGTCTACAAAGTTTTCCCGGATGGACGCCCCGATCAGCTCGTACGAGGCGTGGATATCGTCGGCACGCCCCTCGCGGCGTTAACGAAAATCGTGGCTACCGGCGACACGCCGGAAGTTTTTAATGGCTATTGTGGCGCGGAGTCCGGATCGGTTCCCGTATCCGCGGCTTCGCCGGCTATTCTCACCAGCGAGCTGGAAGTGCAAAAGAAAGAAAGCTCCACGGATCGGCCGCCCATCCTGCCCGCCCCAGCGCACGACGAACGGGGCACGAAGACCGGAGGCGCGCTGTGAACCGGACGACACGTTGGATCATGCGCGCGGCAGCCATTGCACTGCTAACTTTCTGCGTCAGCCCGACACGCGCGGAAGAAACCAAGGACAACGATCAAACCCTGCACGCTATGCGCGACGAGATGAATCGCTCCAAAGCGCGGCTTGAACTAACCATCCCCGGCGTGGATCAACCGGTAAAACCGTATTACATCGAATATCGCCTGCTGGATCTGGACGTTCGCGAAATCGTGGGTGACTTTGGAGCTCTGCTATCCACTACTCACACGCGTACGCGATTCATGAACGTCTCCGCGCGCGTCGGCGATTACAAGCGCGATAGCTCAAACTTCGTCAGCGACGATGGCTTCCGCGGATTTATCGGACCTACCGGTTCCGTGGGCATTGATCGCGACTACAACTCATTGCGCCAGGACTTGTGGATCGCCACGGACCAGGCATTCAAAGAGGCCGCCGAAACCTATTCGCGCAAGCAGGCTTATCTCGGAACCCTGGCGCGCCAAACAAATATCGACGACTTTTCGCAAGCCGAACCGGTCCACATCGTGGAACCGCTGGTGCTGCCGGACTGGAGCAATCGAAATTGGGAGCAGGAGGCACGGGATTCGTCCTCGGCCCTGCGTGCGTTTCCCGAGCTGTATGAATCGCGCGTCACCTATTATCTGGTCTACGCCACGGAGTATCTGGTCACCAGCGAAGGCACGGAGATTCGCACCAATCGCTCTTTCGCGTCCATCGAGTCGGCGTTGAACACTTTGGCCGATGACGGCGTGCCCCTCGACCATTTTTACGCTACCTACGCGCCGAAGCCTGCGGATTTGCCGGCTCCGGATGCCGTGCGCGCCGCGTTAAACGTTACGGGAACCGAATTGATGACGCTGCGTGCCGCGCCCACGGCGCAAGACTATACCGGTCCCGTGCTTTTTGAAGCGCGCGCCGCGGCGCCTCTGCTTGCGGAAGTTCTTGGTCCGGCAATGAACGGCGCGCGTCCGCCGATTTCTTTTAGCCCCGTGATGGAACAGTTGCTCACCAACTTGGGCGGAAATAGCGACTGGGTTACACGTATTGGCGCCCGCGTGCTGCCGACCAGCGTGACGCTCGTGGATGACCCAACATTGAAAGAATTTGGCGGCCAGCCCCTCATCGGCGGCTACGTGGTGGACCAAGAGGGTGTCCGCGCAGAGAAGGTCACCCTGGTGCAAAATGGCACGCTTAAGAACGAATTGATGTCGCGGCGTCCGGGGCCGGACTTTGGCGAATCAAATGGACACGGCCGCGCTGCGTTTCTCGGCGACGCCATGCCGATCATGAGCAATTTGGTCTTCACCTCGAGCGAGGCGCTATCGCCAACCGATCTGAAAAAGAAATTTCTCGAGGAATGCCGTTCTGAGAAGTTGCCCTATTGCATGGCGGTGCGCGAGATGGACAATCCCTCGCTCAGCCTGCTCCATCAGGAAGATTTCCAGGAATTGCTGGCGAGTTTTGGTGGCGGAGCAGGCACTGGCGATCGCTTGCCGCTGGTCATGTATCGCGTCTATCCCGAGGACGGCCGCGAAGAAATGGTTCGCGGAGCACGGCTGATCGGCGTAAACGCGCGCGCGCTCAGAAACATCTCCGCCATCGGCAACGACAGCTTCGTGTTCAACTACATGCAGAGTCAAGTGGCGGGCTTTGCCGGCACGGCTTTGAGCGCGTTTGGCTCGGCACAAAATGGTTTGCCGGCCAGTGTGGTGGCGCCTTCCCTGCTCTTTGAGGAACTCGAAGTACGCGGCGCGCGCGGTGAGCCGAAGCGGCTGCCGTTGCTCCCTGCACCGCAGATGGCTGTGCAGACGGCAGCGAAGCAGTAGCCGGCAGGGAGCAGCAAAGCGGCCACCCCGGGAACGCCTGAGAAACGATTGATACGCTGCGAGCGCGGTTCCGCACGCGGAGCACAGTCCATGAACGAGACAACCCGGCGAGTGTTCATATTTGGGGCGGCCACGCTCGGCGCCGGCGGACTATTGCTGGGCGTGCAGCGCATCCTGTCCTCGGCGTTTGCGGATTCGGACAATGACGCCAACAAAGATCCGGTCAAAGTTGCGCAATTTAGTTCAACTGGCGAGCCGCTCGGCGTGGCAACCTTGCCCAAGGTGCGCAAGAGTCTGGACGAATGGAAAAAACAACTCGCGCCTTTGGAATTTGAAGTAACCCGCGAAGAAGGCACGGAATGGGCATTTTCCGGGTCGCTCGACAAACAATACGGCAAAGGTCTTTATCGTTGCATCGATTGCGATAATGCGCTGTTTGATTCCGGCACGAAATTCGATTCTGGAACCGGCTGGCCAAGCTTCTGGGCCCCCATCGCGCCGGAAAATATTTACGAGAAAAAAACCGTCAGCTTCGGCAATTTTCTGCGTGAAGTGAAATGCACGTTGTGCGACGCGCATCTCGGACACGTGTTTCCGGACGGCCCCAAGCCCACCGGGCTGCGCTACTGCATGAACTCCGCGGCATTGCGTTTTATTTCTCGCGTCACCGGCTGACGATTGCTTCCAGAACACTCCTCCGGGTCTCCTCAACTGCTCCGCGATATTTATTCGACCGCTGTCTGTGGCTGCGCAAGACACCTTGCCTCGCACAGAAACAACGCATCCCTTGGAGTTGAGGTAGTCTAAGCGGGCAATGCTGGTCTCCGAACACAACATAATGGCGCTAGAAAAGAAGCGCGCTGCGCTCCTGAGCGTAGGCTCGGCGGTGGTCCTCGTCTCCCTGAAGACGTTTCTCGTCTTGCGCACCGGCAGCTTGGGCGTCTTGTCCGAGGCGTTGCACTCTTCGCTCGATCTGGTGGCCGCGATCATCACTTTTCTCTCGGTGCGCGTTTCGGACCAACCCGCCGACGATCGCCATCCCTATGGTCACGGTAAGTTCGAAAATTTTTCTGCGTTCGTCGAAACTGCGCTGCTGGTCATGACTGCGCTGTACATCATTTACGAGGCATTTGACCGCCTCTTTTTTCACCACGTGAATATTCAGCCGAGCGTGACAGCGATTCTCGTGCTGTTGGTCGCGTTGGGCGTCGATATCACGCGTTCGCGTGCCCTCGCGCACACGGCCAAAAAATACGCCAGCGAAGCGCTGGAAGCTGACGCGCTGCATTTCTCCACCGACGTTTGGAGCACCATGGTGGTGATCGCAGGCATCGGCTTGGTATGGGCCGGAGAAACCTGGAGCGTGCCGTCGCTAATCTACGCCGACGCGCTCGCTGGACTTGTGGTGGCCGCGGTGATTCTGTGGGTCGGCTCGCGCCTTGGCCGGCGAACGCTTGACGCGCTGCTCGACGTTGCCCCGGCGGGCTTGCAGGAAACCATTGCGCGCGCCGTAGCAGGCATGGACGGCGTCCTCGACGTCGACCGCATCCGCGTTCGCCGCGCCGGCAACCGACACTTTGTCGACGCAACGGTGAGCGTAGCTCGCACGGCAAGCCTCGAGCAGGTGCACGCGCTGAGCGACGCCATCGAAAAGCGCATCGGCGAAATTGTGCCATCCGACGTGATGGTGCACGCCGAACCCCGCGCTCCCCAGGGAGAGCATTTATTCGAAGCCATCCGCGCCGTTTCCCAGAAGCGCGGGCTGGCCATTCACGACATCACCGCTTTACAGCAAGACGGCCAGCTCTTCGTGGAGCTCCATCTCGAAGTCGATGAGCAGCTCAGCTTGCGCGACGCGCACCGCAAGGCCACGGAGCTGGAAGAGGATATCCGCGAACTCCGCAGCGGCCCCATGGAAGTGACCATCCACATCGAGCCGCTGGGCCGCCGCATCGCCACCCCGGACGCCGGCGCCGGGGAGATGAAGCAGCTCTCGC
>JBEKVU010000092.1:0-10969 GCA_049513775.1 Candidatus Acidiferrum sp. | reverse complement strand
TCCGAAGCAGTGCTGATCTGGCGCGGACACGAAGGCCGGCAGGGTTGGGAGTTGGGTCTGCAACTCGCGAATCCGCCGGAAGGATTTTGGGGCATTGAGCTGTAGCGGCATGAAAAAGCGCAATGCCGTGATGCGGTAACGGAAACAACCCTCCTTGGAACTCAAAAGTATCTCCCTAAAATCACACCTGCGGCGGCGAACGGGCTGCACCCCGCCTATTGTCCATGGGCTTTTGCTGGCAATGTTCTGCACTTTGGGCCAGTAGGCCGCGGCGCAGCGGTCGGCTAGGCTTTGCGGGCGTGCCATTTGCACTGGAAGACGAAGTGAGGTCGCCGTGTATTGCGAGCATTTATATTGCGAGCATTGCGGACTGAAGATCTTTCCGGAACGGCCCATCTGCACGCGTTGCGGCGCGTCGCCTTCGCATGAATGGGTGCAATTGATCAGCCTGGCAGTGCTGCTGCTGGCGACCATTGGTAATTCGGTGGCGAGCATGTGTTTGCTGCCCCGTTTGACGACAGTGCATCCGGCAACACTATTTTTCCGCGTTTGGCTATGGATCGACCGGCAAGGCGCGCTGTACGGGTGGATACCCTTGGCCGCGGCGCTGTTGCTTTGGGAATATTTTGTATGGCGTAAATTCCGCCGAGCCAAGCGCGAAACGAAAATCAAAGGTTGGATCAGCCGGAAAATTCTGGCGTTTGTTTTGGCGGCGGGATTTGCGCCAATATTGCCGTGGTGGGTTCCGGCGAATCAGCCGTCGGAAAGAACGCTCGCGGCGCTGGCGCAGTATCCGGGCTTGCCCTGCGCGATTTCGTGGGGCGGCGTGCTGATTGTGGCCATCGTTTTGTGCGTGAAGGCAGAGACGCGCAACTGCCTGCTAGGCAGGGGCAAGGCGCTCTCGCTGGTGAGCCTGGGCGCCCTGGCGCTGTTTCTGATGTTTACGCTGGTGGGCTGGTCGCTGACGTAGTACGAATAGCGACCCCGTTCGAGCGCTTCTAGCAGCATGTGCGTACATTCTGCGGCGAGCCATTTTTCGCAGGCGTTGACCCACTTACAACTCACTTTCCGACCGATTCTCAGGAACTGGCGTGCGTCCGGGTTCCACGATAAAGCAAAAATGAGAACTGTGACAGACTGGGAGCCGGGTGACGGTCATGACTACGATGGGCTTGCCGGTGGGCAAGGGGAGTGGTGCACCTGGTGCGGCCGTCGCTCTACAACAGGGTTCAGGGAAGTGGATTTTGCTGGCGGCGATTTTGGGATCCAGCATGGTGTTCATCGATGGAACGGTGGTGAATGTGGCGCTGCCGGCGCTGCAAACTTCGCTGCAGGCCACCATCGCGGACGTGCAGTGGGTGGTTGAAGCTTATGCATTGTTTTTGGCGGCGTTGCTGCTTGTGGGCGGTTCGCTGGGCGATTTGTATGGCCGCAAGAGGATATTTCTTGCGGGCACCATTTTGTTTGCTGGGGCTTCGGTGTGGTGCGGGTTGGCGCCGGGTATTGGACATTTGATCGCGGCGCGCTGTTTGCAGGGGGTGGGTGGTGCGCTGCTGATTCCGGGCAGCCTGGCGCTAATCAGCACGTCCTTTGTGCCCGAGGAACGCGGGCGGGCTATCGGGACATGGTCTGGCTCGACGGCGATCACCGCAGCTATCGGGCCGGTGCTGGGTGGCTGGTTGGTGCAGCACGCATCGTGGCGTTGGGTATTTTTTATTAACGTGCCGATGGCCGCGGTGGTGGTGTTGGTATGCGTGCTACGCGTGTTCGAAACGCGCGACAAGGGCACCATGCGCGCACGCCTAGATTGGATCGGCGCGTTGCTGGCTACGGTGGGGCTTGGCGGCGTGCTTTTTGCGCTGATCGAATGGAGCCGTAGCGGAACGTTGGCGCGGGTTGCCGGCGCCGTGGGCGTAGCGACATTGGCGGGATTCGTCGTGGCGGAGAAACGATTGTCCGCGCCGATGCTGCCGTTCGAGCTGTTCGGTTCGCGGAATTTTACCGGGGCGAACTTGCTGACCTTCTTCCTTTACAGTGCGCTCGGCGGCGTGCTGTTTTTCTTTCCTTTGGATTTGATCCAGGTGCAGCACTACTCGGCAACGCAGGCCGGGGGAGCTGTGCTTCCGCTGATTTTGCTGATATCACTTCTTTCGCGACGGTCCGGTGGACTGGTGACGCGATTCGGAGCGCGGCGAACCCTGATTGTTGGCCCGCTGATCGCCGCTGCGGGATTTGCGTTGTTCGCGGTTCCGGCGATGGGGAAGACCTACTGGACGATGTTTTTCCCGGCAGTGATGGTGCTGGGTTTTGGGTTGGCGATCAGCGTTGCGCCGCTGACCACGGTGGTGATGAGCGCGGTGCCGCAAGCGCGGGTGGGCGTGGGGTCTGGAATTAATAATGCCGTCTCGCGCGTGGCCAGTTTACTGGCGGTGGCGGTGCTGGGCCTTGTGTTGTCTACCACGTTTAACCGAGCTTTGGATAGCAGGCTTGCCGCCCTTGGGGTACAAGGAGAAGCGCGGGCTGCGGTCGACGCGCAACGGGAGAAATTGGCGGCCATCGAAAGCGGCGACCCGGAAATTCGCGCCGCGGTGGCGATGGCGTTCTTCTCGGGTTATCGAGTCGTGCAATTAACGGCAGTTGCTCTAGCCGCGCTTGGTGCGCTGACGTCGGCGCTGCTGATTCAGAATCGTGATATAAAAAGACCATGAAGATCACGGAAAAATGGCTGTTGTTTGAATATGTCGCCGGCGAATTTACACCGTTGTCGAAACCGTTCAAGACGCGCGACGAAGCGGAAAAAGCGCGTCAGAAATTCCCTGAACGGCAGCGCAAGTCCATCGGCCTCGGCGTGATTCGCACCACCGGCTGACACCTGCACCGCACGCCGCGAACGGCGGCGCGGCAGGCGCGAGCGCGCTCGACGCAAACCACAAAATAGGGGTGTCGCAATGGGCTTGCATAAGACGCGAACGGCCTTGCTGCGGCTAATCAACAACTCGTTTTGCACGCCCAGCGTCGCGTTATCCTAGCAGCTTAATCCTGCGAAGCGTGGCGGTGCTTGGGCGGTTCGTTGCCGTAAAGCTTCGCGCGCGATTCCGAGATCCGCTGCAGACTGTCGCGCTTGGCTTTGCAATGCGCCAACAGATCGTCCTGGAACACGCCGTGTCGCTTGGGCGCGGCGGTCTTTCCACGGGACTCGCTCATGAGGTTGTCGATCCATTCGCGCAAGCTGAGACCGCTCGCCGATCCAAGGTTGACGATTTTGGGAGGCTGGCTCGGATCTACGAAGAGCAACTGTTGGACCTCGTTGATCTCCTGATTCACCCATGAGATGTAGCCGCCGGGAAGAATTTGGCGCGGAGCCTGGACCGCGCCCGTGAAACTGTAGCGCGTGCCCGTGGTGACGATGGGATCGTAGAAGTGCGGCGTGATGAAATCCGATACGGCTACGCCCTGTATCGGATAGACGAAATTGTCCGCTTCGCAGGGATCGCAGGCTTCGACGAGATAGGCGAATTCGCCAGTGCCATCCTGAATTTTGCCACTCTTGATTTCGATGGACGTGGAGTTCTGCAGCCGGTTGCCGGACGGATCGACCAGCATCTCGATAATTTCGTGACTCGCGTCGACGGTCCATTCGTCCGTCTTCGGAGAAGCGATTATCTTGGCGTAGGGCTGATTGTGTTTGTCCGTGTGGAAACCGCCTTCGCCGGGTGGCAGGGACTTGACCAAGAATACCGGCCAGACTCCGGCGGGTATCTTGGTGGCTTTGGGAAGATGCGTGACGTTGGCCTGGACGTTCCAGAACGGTGGAAGGTCGCGAGTTACCTGAATGGTGAGAGCGGCGGCGACACTTTGCATTAGCTCCGGGTCAATCTCGCCGGTTTGATCTGCCAAACCTACCTGAATTAATGACATAGAGGACTCCTTTCAACGCTGAGATGTACCGAGGGATTCGCCAGCGTTCGTGGGAGAGGATCTGGGCCGCCTGACCGGCGGTGCCGGCTCAGCGGGCGAAGATCGCTTGCGGAGCGGTAGGCGACGGGGAGACTCCGATAGTCGCGCGTACGCGACCGCAAGTGTGACTCATCTTTGACTGTTGATCCGTGCTGGCGTGAAAGATGAGTCGCCGAACTTGGAAGGAGGATAGAGAAGCAGGACTGTGCTGTCAACGTATTTATTGGACAAGAGCGTTAATATCGGGGAGATACTTCGTGGGGCGTAAGCCGGGAAGATGGGGCGCGTTCAACCTGAAATGAACCTGCTCCGATCGGATATTCTCATTGCGGATGGTGCTCGGCGACCATACGCGCAACGGATTCGGCCATGGCGCGCTCCTGTGGCGTGTTAGCCGCCGCGGTAATCCTTGCCGACACGGTTTTGGCCTCCGCATCACGATTATAGTTGAGCAGCAAACGCACGAGATGCACCGCGTATTGCAGATCGGTCGGATCGAGTTTGACCGCTTGAATGCTGGCACTAACGGCAGCTTTTTGCCGGTCCGGGTAGATGGAATCGACGTCGGCGAGGGCATCGCAAGTGGGCGCGAAGTTCGGGTTGAGCTTCTGACTCTTCTCGAGCAGCGCGGTGGCTCGCGTCAGCGAATCGCTCTGCCCGGCGCCGTCCAAAGGCACGATGCCCCCCTGCATTAGGCCGATGGCCTGCAAATAGGGTGGGAAGAAGCCGCTATCGCCGAGGCGGATCGCTTCGCTGGCTTCCTTTTGTACTTCTGGCATCGCTTGGGAACGGAAGAAGTAGTAGGCCAACGCTGCGTGCGGGAAGGGCAGCGTCGCATCGATCTTGGCGGCGTCTTCGAGCAGGGCTTTGCCGGCGTCAAGACGATTGTGGTGCACGAAGAAGTCGCCGCGCAGGGTCTCAACTTCCGCCGGAGAGATAGTGCGGGTCGTGAATTGTTTGTCGCTTACCTCGGAGGAGTTCTTGACGATTCCGTTGTAGAAATTTCCCTGACGTGAATACGTCTCGAGTACCTGGCCGAACTTTTGCAAGTCGCCGAAGGTCTGGCGCGCAGCCTCCAGCGGGTCGTGCGTGGTCGACCAAGACGCAAGAAACCTGCCGAGTAACTGTTTCTGGCGAGCGTCCGGCGAAAGCAGTAAATAGTGCACCAAGGCCCAAGATTCCGCATAGAAGATCGAAGCGCGATTGGACTCGTTGTAATAAGGCGAAGTGTGGTCCACGGCCAAAAGTGTCTCGACCGGGAGAAGCCTGTTCTGCTGCAGAAAGTAAAGGACGCCCGGATCGATCAAGCCGATGCGCGATTCTTTGTCGCCGATGGAAGCGTTACCGAAATATTCGGCGAGACCTTCATCGAGCCACAGCGGCAAGTTCGCGAAATTGAGATGCATTAGCGCGTGAGTGTATTCGTGATAGAGCGCGTGATAGGCGTTGTTGCCCTCCGCATCGAGCTGCACGATGACGTAATGCTTGTCGAACCCCGGCTGATACAGACCCGCGGCGTGCAAGTGCCCTTTGACCGCCCACTGTTCGGGCAGAAATTCTTTCATACCC
Organism: Candidatus Acidiferrum sp.; assembly: GCA_049513775.1. Classification (GTDB taxonomy): domain Bacteria; phylum Acidobacteriota; class Terriglobia; order Acidiferrales; family UBA7541; genus Acidiferrum. The sequence goes on along the minus strand of JBEKVU010000092.1, from coordinate 5,443 downwards.
TTTTCATTTTTCACCGCGAGAATCACGATGGGTTGCGCGGGGTCGGTTCTTAACTGGGGAAAGGCGGAGTGAAATAGCGCGCGGATTTGTTCGAATTGGTCCGCGATTTTGCGGCCATCTTTTTCGCTGGCCGGAGTGTAGACGGTGAAATGTGCGCTGCGCACCTCCAGCCATTTGTCGTCGGCACGGACGGAGCGGGGCAGCAGCCCGTAGACGAGCAGTGAGAGAGCCGCGGCGAACTTACGTTTCCCGATTCCCATGGTTATCAGGATGGAACGAATGGGGGCGGAAGTGTCAAGCGGCCCATCAGATGTCGACGTCGGCGTCGCTTCGGCGGGTTTGGCCGCGGTGGCCGACGTTCGCGGTGAAGCTCACCCGGGATGTCTGGTGGAGGAAACTAGTGACACGAGGTACACCACGACGCCGACGCCGAGTAACAAGCCTCCGATGGCTGCAAACAAGATAAACGCCAAGGGGCTCTTCCAGAGCATGCAGAGCGCTTCAATCAGCAGCCCGACGATCAAGAGAGTGCCGGCAATTTGCAGACGCTTTTCGATCTGGATCTCGCTGGGCATCAGTTGGGCTCCTTCCAGAATTTCGCTTCGTTGAGGTGCGCGATGTCGTGCACAACCTCGTGACAACCGCTCGACATGCACGAGAGCTTGTTCGCTTTGATGGCGGGCAGGGTCGCGGGATCGGCGGTATGCACCACACCCTCTTCAAACGAACGCGCGCCAAGGTGGCAGTGCAGACACTCGCGGTTATTGAACGGCACGTAGAGTTTGATGTTCTGGGGCGCGGGCGGCGTTCCCAAATAATAGACGTATACGTGGCGCAGGCCACCGAGCTTTGCTTTTAAGGTGCCAAACAAAGCGTAGTCCGCGTGACAGGTGTAACAAGCTTCCTGCGGCGGCACCCGATGATTCTGAAAGTGCGCGGCAGGGATGTGATTCGGATCGTCGATATAGAGGCTTTTCCCGTAATCCGCCATGATGTGGCAGGACAAACAAAACTCCGTGGTTTCCGACTGCGCCATCTTGCTGGAAACGCCCATCGCGCCGCAAAACAGCGGCAGAAAGAACAAGGCCGCGAACGCCAGAATTTTCCCGCCCCGCGCGGCGGTGATGCCCGGACGCACCACGAGAACGCCTATGAGCACGGCGGTGAAGACAGTCAAGCCGACAATGAACGCCGTCGCAGTGGGCACGGATTGGTCTCCTGACAGAGTATTTGTTAGCGGCCGTTATTTGCGTTCCAGCTATTTCTTCGCGAGCCCCCGGACGTACGTCACCAGGGCTTTTACTTCATCCGGCTTCAGACTCTTTCCATAGGCTGGCATCTTGCCTTTGCCGCTGCTGATGATGGTGGTCAGATCGGCGTCGCTCTGCGCTTGAACTTCGGCAGAACTGAGATCCCGTACCTTGTCTGCTTTTCCGACGGCGGTAGCGCCCTTGCCATCAGCGCCATGGCAGATAGAGCACTTCTTCTGGAAGAGCGCGTCGCCACCGGTTTGTGAGCGCGCCGGCACGGCGAACAGCACCAAGGTGGCGAAGCACACGAACGTTAACGCCGAGAATCTGAAACACTTCTGTTTTGACATCACGGTTTCCTCCCTCAAAACGAGTAGCGAAATGAAAATGTGGCATTGCTGCCGCTAAAATCCGGCGATTGAATCGCCGCAAGGCCAAACGGATTCGTGGTTCCTGCTTCGCTGAAGCCGTAATAATTCCAAGCCATCTTGTAGGTGAAGCCGCGCGCGACGTCGATGGCGATGGAGGCATAGGGCCGCTGGTAATTGAAATCGAGGGTACCCGACGGGGTCAAGGGATTCAGAAAAATGGTGTTACCCCGGACAAAACTACCGCCATAACCCACGATGGCGGTGACGCGCTTGAAGGGCTTCCAGATCATCGCGGCATGTGCAAAGTGATCGGTGCTGCTGTAGGTGGCCAGCGCTCCCAGGGGCGAAGACGCACCGGCAATGGGACACGCCGGTCCGCCCGGCAGCGTGGGCACGCCCGGAGGGAAGGCGGAAGCCGTCACCGTCGCGGGAGGCGGCGCGGGGTTCGCGGACGTCTCGGAAAACGCAAAGCAGACCAACGATTGCGTGTAGACGTCCCAGTAGTTGTATCCGAAATCGACACTTAAGCGCGGACTCGCCGTCAATATGGTGGCCAAGCTGTAGGACCGATCGTGCTCCAGGTTGTTAACGGTCGCCACGTTGTCGCGGTTTTCATGAATTTCCACCGCGCCATCCACGTTCGCCCACGGACGCGGTTTGTAACTGGCATGAACCTTGTAGGACTGCACTTGCCGCGGATCGATACGTGTGAAAGCGAAGTCGTTGTAACCGAACGCAAAATCGGTGGTGATTCGCAGGGCGTCGATCGGACGCGCGACTACGCCAAGCAACAACGCGTTTTCGTTGATGGTAATGATATTGCGAGACGTGTCGTTCCCCGCTTCTGGAAGCGGATTTGTAGGCGAACCCTCTTCTATGGCGCCGGCCAAAGCACCGCTGGTTATCAGCGTGCAGCCAGCGGGAAGCACCGCAGGCACCGTCGTCGGCGTCCCGGCCGGAGGTGGTATAGGGGCGCAGTCGCCACGTGCCGCGAGAAAATCGTTCGCCGCCGTCCCCGTGGCCCCGCCCGGAAAGGTAAACTCGCCGACATCGAAGGTCGCGTCCATACTGGCGATCGTGCGGTTCGTGTACATGTATCCAATGTGCGCGTTGTATCGCCTGGTAAAATCGTATTGCAGCTCAAGCGTATTCGACTTGATGCTCTGCGCGAGAAACTGCGAGGCGATTTCGTTGGTGATATCGGCCGCCGAGCTTGCCGTGTGTTGCGGACATGTCGCTTGATTGTAGTTGCCGGCCGCCGTGCAGGTCGCCGCGTTAAACACCGCGGGCGACAGCAACAGACCGACCACACCGGGAGCTGGCGAGGGGGTGCCGAACACCGAGGTGTCGGCCGTGTCCCACACGCCAGGAATCCGCCAGTTGTCATAACGGAAGGTGTCGAGGATGCGGAGTTTGTCAGTGATGGCATACACTCCCGACCAATCCGCGTTTACGGAGACACGCTTGGCAACCGCTGGGCCGCCGGTCGTGCTGCCACGCACCGCGGAGCGCGCGGTCCACCCATTCACGGTTTCAAGAAAATCCGGAATCACATTGTCGCTGCTGCTGTACCCCACGGAGCCGGACATTTCGAAATTCTTGAAGTAATTCGATTGAAAGCGGAAGCGCTCCGTGGGCATGTAATTGCGCGGATTGCCGACCTGGCTGTAGGAGAGGAATCCGTTGCACGTGGGCGTGGCGGTGTTGGTCGTACCCTTTACGATAGGCGTTGCGCAGGGAAGCGCCTCGGCCGTCGTTTGCGAACTCCAAATGTTTCCGAGGTCGACCGGTGTGCCGGCCGGCGTTCCCTGGCCCGGGACGGTTCCGAGGACGAATCCGAAATTTCCCGGACTAACAGCCGGGTTATCGGTCACCGTGTTGTCCTGCTTGAAGTAACTGAGGAACTCGTCAAAGGACAGCGTGGTTCGCGGCAGCACGCGGACATCGATACCGGCGCGATAGGAATTCGTCGTGTAGCTGGAAATCTGCTGAAAGGCAGAAATCGTTCCGCTGTCTGTGGTAAAGGTGCCGGGTCCTTCATTGCGATTACGCGAATAGCCCAAGCGGAAGCGCACCGCGGACGTGGGGAACAAGGTGAGATCGTAGTCCTGCATGCGCCGCGTGAGGTACAGCGCTTGCAGCGAATTGTTTTGCGGCACCGCGGGATTGGAACAATAGGCCGGAGCGCCCTGCGGGAAGGCGGTAGTCGGCGGACCCACGTAACAGCCGGTGCTTAGAGACCCCGGCGGGTTCAAGGCGGCCGGGTTCAGCGGGTTGGCGAAGAGGTTATAGTCCCAATAGTTTTTGTCGCGGCGGAACAGCAGGCGAAAGTCGTACCATTTATTTTTCTCGATGCGCATGCGCGACACGTTGTTGGGATCGCCGCCGTACCCGAAGTTGCTGAAGTTCAACGTGTCGAACAAGAATCCTCGGTGATCGATCGAACGCATCTGCAAATTAAAATCGAAGAGCCGCACGCCGGAACCGAGGTTCTCGAACGTGTTGTAAGTGCTCATGTTTCCGTTGATGTTGCTCGAACGATAGCCGAATTCGATGGTCTGGTGGATATTGTAATCGCCCGAATTAATACCTGGCGATTGTTCCGCGTTATCCTGAGCGCGCGCCACGGGCGAGAGGAGAAGTACCGCCGCAAAGATGACGGAAGGAATCCCAAAGACCTCCAGTCGGCCTTTCATGGCTTTTTCCCTTTCGATAGCGTGAAATTCATTCCGGGCTTGCCAATCTTCTCGAATAGCCGAACGAGCATTCATGGCGGCTCCTACTTGAAAAAGGTCGGGTCGAAGTTGGAGCCATGGATCTGGACATGGCATAGAGTGCAGGACTGGAAGAAGCTCGCCTGATTGTGAAACGAAGGAGCCCCGGGCGCCCCGCTGAAGCTTGACGTCGTGTGGCATTGCAGGCAGAGCAGGTTCACGTTGCTCAGTTTCAGCATGTGGGGATTCGGTCCGCCATGCGTCAAATGGCACGACCCACATCCATCAATCTTCACCGTCTGGTGCTCAAAAACGAATGGCCCCTGCTTGTCGGTGTGGCATTTAAAGCACACGGCGTCTTGCGTCGAGGAAGTGCGCACCTGCTTCGGGCCCACCGTGCCGTGCACGTTGTGGCAATCGCTGCATTGCACCAACCCTTCGTTCACGCGATGGTGGAACGGCATATCGAATTGGGCTTTTTGCTGCAGATGGCAGGAGTAGCAAAGCTCAGGCTGCGACTTGACCAGCAAGAAATCCGATTCTTTGCCGTGGTGCGGCGAATGGCAGGAGGTGCAGCTGACATCGTTGCGCGTGTGCTCCGAGGTGATGGCGTTCATGTGTTGCGGGCCACCGGCATGGCAGGTGAGGCAGCGCTCGTTGATTTCTTTCGTGGAAGCGTTCTCGAACCGGAAAATTTTGGATACGTCGCCTCCGCCGGCTACGTGCGCCTTGCCTGGACCGTGGCAGGCCTCGCAGCCATGCCACTGCGGGCCTTTCTTGGTGTCAAGCGTGGTAACAAAGTGACGCGAAGACTCGAAATGTTCAACGAAACCCTTACTCGGCATATCTTCGTGGCAGGTCTTGCAGGTTTCTTCGCCGACATAGAGCGAGGGGTCGGTGGGCTGGGAATAGCTTTTCTGATCGGACTTGTCGGCGCGACTAGGTCCTTTGGGTTCTGCACCAAACCCACCCACGGACAACGCCAAGAGGAACGCGAAAACAAGTAGAAAGGCCAGTTTGGGCTTTCGCAGCTGCGCACCCATTGATTACTCCTCCGTTGAGACACCAACCCATGGGGCCCGTCGCTTTGCAAAGCTAGAGCAAGACG
>JBEKVU010000091.1:0-10986 GCA_049513775.1 Candidatus Acidiferrum sp. | reverse complement strand
TTCGTCGCTCCGTTCCCACCTGGCATCCGGTCGCACTTATCGATAGACTGCCGAGTGCAAAAAATGATACTCAACGACAATCGTGCGCTCTCTTAGGCCTCCGGGTGTGGTCAACATCGCCGACTTGCGTCGCCTGGCGCAGCGTCGCCTCCCCAAAATGGTTTTCGATTATCTGGATGGCGGCGCCGAAGGCGAAGTTACGCTACGCGAAAATTCCCGCGTCTTTGAAGATGTGACCTTTCGGCCCCGCCAAGCGGTGGCCGTCGAGCGTTGCGATCTGAGCACCCGGGTACTCGGACACGATCTGGCGATTCCCGCTTTGCTTGCTCCGGTGGGCTACAGTCGCATGATCAATCCGGGTGCAGTGGGTGGTGAGGTCGCCGCAGCGCGCGCTGCTGGGGAATTTGGCACGGCCTATATTCTTTCTACGATTTCGGGCCACAAACTGGAGAACGTTAAGGCCGCTACACCCGGTCCCGTCTGGTATCAGCTGTATCTAGTCGGCGGGCGTGCGGCTGCTGAAGCGGCCATCGCCCGGATCCGCGTGGCTGGATACTCCGCCCTGGTAATCACGATTGATACACCAGTGGCGGGAATGCGCGAGCGCGATCCGCGCAACGGCACCCGAGAACTGCTTGGCCGGTCGCTCGTGGCCAAACTTCCCTTCTTGCCGCAAATGTTTGCACGTCCAGTCTGGCTCAGCTCTTTCCTGCGCGATGGCGGCACACCTCAGCTCGAAAATATCGTGCAGGCAGACGGTACGCCCATGCCGCTCATGGACGTGACCGCCGCTCTGGCCCGCGCCGTGGTCACCTGGAACGATTTGCAGTGGCTTCGCAAAGCTTGGCCCGGCCCGATTCTTGTGAAAGGTGTGTTGACTGGCGACGACGCTCGGCGCGCTGTTGATGAAGGTGTGGCAGGGATCATCGTTTCTAACCACGGTGGGCGACAGCTAGACGGCGTTTCGTCGACGCTGCGAGCTTTGCCCGAAGTTGTCGCCGCGGTCGGCGGCCAAACGGAAATTTTGATGGACGGGGGCATCCGGCGCGGCGCCGATATTGTGAAGGCTATTTGCCTCGGTGCGCACGCGGTGCTCATCGGGCGCGGCTATGCTTACGGGCTCGCGGCTAGAGGACACGCGGGAGTGACCCGCGCGCTCACAATCTTGCGTGATGACCTCGAGCGCACATTGCGCTTGCTTGGCTGCTCCTCGATCGCGGAGTTAAATTCATCGCTCGTGGAAATTCCCGCAACCTGGCTGCGGGGTTATTCTCGCTAGCCGCCAAGCCTGGCAACAAGTCCCGCCGCCGCGGCGCAGAGTTAAAGCTTGACAAGAATGTTAAGACCAAGTATCTCAGCACTCGGCAAACGAGCTTGCGCGGACATGACCCGGTCGAGGGGCGAGGACGTGGCACGGCGCAGTGGCTCTTAGCCCTATGCTCGTAGCGTCAGTTGCCGACCGTCGCCTGTCCCGTAGTTTTGTCATTGCTAGGCATTCTCTTCGGAGGTCTGTCTGTGACTTGGACGCAAGTTTACGACCCATTCGGGCATTGGTGGTTATCGACGCTGGTAGCGGCGTTGCCGGTTGTCGTTTTACTGGGTCTCTTGGCCGGTTTCAAAGTCAAAGCCCACTTGTGCGCGATTGCGGGAGCGGCCACCGCTATCCTTTGTGCCATCTTCGCCTTCCACATGCCCGCCCAGTTGGCGGTAAGCAGCTTTGTCTATGGCGGGGCTTACGGATTACTGAAGATCGTGTGGATCGTAATCGCCGCCGTGTTCCTCTACGACATTTCCGTGGAGACTGGCCAGTTTGAGATTATGAAGCAGTCGGTAGCTGCGATCACTCCGGACCGCCGCCTGCAACTGCTCTTGGTGGCCTTTTGCTTCGGTGCCTTCATCGAAGGCTGCGCCGGCTTCGGAGCGCCCGTGGCTATCGCCGGCGCGTTTATGATCGGCCTGGGCTTTAAACCCTTTCACGCCGCCGCGTTGAATCTGATCGCCAATACTGCTCCCGTAGCTTGGGGCGCCATCGGCACTCCGGTCCACGCGCTCGCTTCCGTCACGGCCCTGCCCGAAAGCGACCTCAACGCCATGATCGGCCGCATTCTACCCTTCACCGCGGTGATCGTACCGTTCTGGCTGGTGCGTGCGATGGTTAGCTGGACGGAAACGTTCGAAGTGTTGCCGGCTATCTTGGTTGTGGGCATCTCGTTCGCCGGCACGCAATACTTTTGGGCCAATCACATGGATAGCAATTTGGTGGACATCGCCGCAGGCGTCGCCTCGCTGATCGCCACCACCTTGTTCCTGCGGGTCTGGAAGCCCAAGAAAATCTGGCGGTTTGAAGACGAGCGTCAGGAAGACGCTGCTAAGCTGGCGCGCAATGAGCAAGCCAAACATTATACTGCCGGGCAAATCGGCAAAGCCTGGCTTCCCTTCGCCATCCTTTCTGTCTTTGTCCTGCTCTGGGGCTTGCCATCCATCAAGCTGGCGATGAATCAAGCGACGACTCCAGCGTTTAAAGTAACGATGCCGGACGGCAAACCTCGTCCCGGCCCCGCTGGTTGGGATTGGCCCGGGCTGCACGCCAAAGTGTTCCGCACCACACCGGTGGTCGCCAAACCTTCCGCCGAAGCGGCGCGTTTCGACTTCAACTGGCTGACCGCTACGGGTACAGGTTGCTTCCTGGCGGCGCTGCTTTCGGGCTTGATTCTTGGCATGAAGCCCGGAAATGTGTTCAGGATTTTTGGAGGCACGCTCTTCCGGCTAAGGTTTGCCATCATCGCCATGACGTGCATGCTCGGCCTCGGGTACGTTACGAGGTACTCCGGCATGGACGCCGTCTTGGGCTTGGCTTTCACTCGGACCGGCTGGTTCTTTCCGTTCTTCGGTTCCTTCATCGGCTGGCTCGGTGTGGCACTGACGGGCAGCGATACGTCATCCAACGTGCTCTTTGGTGGCCTGCAAAAGATTACCGCGCAGCAACTGGGATTGAGTCCTATCCTAATGGCCGCGACGAACAGCGCGGGCGGCGTAATGGGCAAGATGATCGACGCGCAATCCATCTGCATCGCCACAGCGGCCACAAACCAAGTCGGCAACGAAGGGCAAATTTTCCGCTTTGTGTTCTGGCATTCCGTGGCGCTGGCGGCGATTGTCGGCGTGATTGTAATGCTCTATGCCTATGTGTTCCCGCAGTTCATTCCGAGCGGGCTGACGTTCATTCACTGAGCTATTGCGCTGCCCGATCCGACCGGCGGCGGGTGCGGACTTGCCGTCTCGAGCGGAAAAAAAACTGCCAACCGAACTAAAACACTGAAACAAAGGCCGTTAAACCCAACTGTTATCAGCATGATGCGTAAGTGCTCATCCTACTCGGCTTACGAGACGCTGGTAGTTACCAGTTGATTCCCCGAGCTAGGGGATTAGAAACCTCATTATTAAGGTCGAGGCTTGCCGTAAAACTCCGCGATTGCGGCGACGATAGTGGATTGCTGCGCGTCTTTTAGCTCCGGGAAGACCGGGAGCGCCAAAACTTCTTGGCTGGCGGCTTCGGCGTTGAGAAACTGGCCAGGGCGGTAGCCCAGGCGTTCGAACGCGGGCTGCAGATGCAGGCATCGCGGGTAATAAATATCGGTGGGGATTCCCGCAAGACGCAGGTGCTCGCGCAACGCGTCGCGTTCGCGGCCAAGAATGGAAAACTGATTGTAGACGTGTTCAAACTGCGGCGCAGGTATCGGCGGCGATTTCACCTGCTGCAGTAAGTCGGCTTCCGCGAAAAGCTCGCGGTAGCGCTGGGCACGGGCTTGACGGCCCTTGGTCCATCCCGCCAAATGACGCAACTTGACGCGCAGGACCGCGGCTTGCAGCGCATCCAGGCGGCTATTGGTTCCGAGAATGTCGTGGTGATATTTTGTTTTGCTGCCGTGCATGCGGAGCAAACGCAGGCGTTCGGCGAGCGCCGCCTCCCGCGTGGTAATCAGGCCGCCGTCGCCCGCGCCACCGAGATTTTTTGAAGGAAAGAAGCTGAAACATCCGAGTTCGCCCAAGGTTCCGACATAGCGATTGCCATACTTTGCGCCGATAGCCTGCGCCGCATCTTCCACCACGATGAGATTCTTTGCTCTGGCCAAGCTCAGTATGGGATCCAGATCCGCGGACAAGCCAAACAGGTGCACGGGCATAATGGCGCGTGTTCTGGGAGTGATGGCTGCGGCGATTTTTGCGGGATCGATATTGAAAGTTTCCGGATCGATATCCACAAATACGGGCTTTGCTCTAATCCAAGCGATGGAACCGGCAGTCGCCACAAAGCTGAAGGGCGTGGTAATCACTTCGTCGCCCGGGCCCACTCCCGCGGCGAGCAAAGAGAGGATGAGCGCATCGGTGCCTGAAGCGCAGGCGACCGCGTGCTCGGCCCCGAGCATCGCGGCAATCTCTTCTTCAAACAGCCGAACTTCATGGCCCAAAATAAAAAGCTGGCTCTCCATCACGCGGGTGACGGCATCCATAACTTCTTCGCGAATGGTGGCGAATTGCGCTTTTAGATCGAGAAAATCGCAGAGCGGAGTGATGGCGGCGGCCGGGGAGTTTCCAGCCTGTTCTTGCGGAGAAGAGCCTGGCTCCTCTGTTCGAATTCGTGCGGCGGGATTCATACTTGCGGTGCGAGGCCTCTCTATGGAGTGTATTCTATAAAGCGCTTCGATTTCACGGAAACGCGGCCGCGAAGCTTAGCGGGAATTCGCGGCGACCTGTTGCTTAGTTCAAAACTTCCGCCACCAAATCACGGACGTGTTCCGCGATAGACAATGCCGACGTTAGTCCGGGTGACTCGATGCCAATGAGTTGCACGACCCGGGGAAAGTCCGCATCACGTTCGATGATGAAGTCGCCCGTGCTTCCGGCATAGGTTTCCGGCTGGCTCTGGCGCAGCGCAGGTGGCGGCACCAACTTGGCCCGGATACCCGAGTGTGCCGGCACCAAATCTGCCGCTTCCACTTCGGGCAGCAGCCGCCTCGCGAGCTGGGCGAAATATTCAACCGGCTCCCGGTCGCGCTCGTAGTCGTTCTTGCTGTCTATGTAGCGCGCCGTGGGACCGACCCAGACATTTCCCGTCATGGTCTTCGTGAAATGCACGCCGAGACTAACGCCGTCCGTATGGGGCATGGGATACACCAGGCCGCGAATCAAGTCGCGCTTGGCGCGGACAAATTCGCAATATTCCCCGCGCACGGGGTAGATACGATGGCGCGTCATGTTTGAACCGAGCAGGCCGGCAACTTCGTCGGCATACAGCCCGGCGCTATTGATCAGGCACCGGGCGCTAATCTCGCCAGCGCCGCTGGTGACGCCGATAGCGGCGCTTCCGGGATCAAGCCGCACAACACGCGCATTGGCGACCAGATGGGCGCCGCGATCGGCGGCGACGCGCGCATAGGCTTTCACGAGTTCCTCGCTATCGACGATTCCGGTTGAAGGCACGTCAATGGCGTGCGGTCCCGCCACGTGGGGTTCGCGCTGGCGAATCTCGGCGCTATCGATCAGCCGTAAATGTTCCACGCCGTTGCGCCGGCCAATATCGAGCAACCCAGCAAGTTCATGGACTTCTTCCTGCGACGAGGCCACGACTAGTTTTCCGGTGCGGCGGTGCGAAACTTGATGTAACGCGCAGAATTCGTAAGTCAGGTGATTGCCGCGCACACAGTGTCTGGCTTTCAGCGAGCCGGGCGGATAATAGAGACCGGAATGGATGACCCCACTGTTGCGCGTGCTGGCGCCCATGCCGAATTTCGGCAGCGCCTCGAGCAGGAAAACGTCGTCCCAGTCCGCGGCAAGTGTATGGGCAATGGCACAGCCGACGACACCGCCGCCGATGATTACGATATTCGCTTGTTCGATGGCCGGTTCCTTAGACTATGCCGCCGTAGCAGATGTAGCGTGTGACGCCGTTACCGTCACCTCGCCTGCTGACAGTTTAAATGCGCGAACGCCAAGGCGCAAAATGCTCCCGAGCAGGTGAGGGAAACTCTTGAACGACGCCGAGAGGAATCAGAATTCGGGGAGACTCGCTGCTAAATGTAAGACGGGACGAGAACCAATGACTGAACTAGACTGGCGGAAGTCTTTTTGTCGAACCGCCGGCCAGCAAGCAAACCTCAACGCCGGCGGTTATCGTTGAGGAATAGAGCCATTGGCCGAGCGGTTCAGATGCCGATAGAGCAACGACTACGAGTGCGTGACCAGCGTGACGAAAATGGGCTGGGCCTCATAGTCGAGCGCCAAGGTGATGCATTCGCTCGGTGGCGCGGTCTCCATGGAGTAGTCGTCTCCGGTGATCACCGTGGGCACGGACAGCATGCAATGGTCCGCCAGGTTGCTGACCTTCGCCTTAAAGTTACCGGCGATCATGTTGCACAGTTCCCCGAGGGCATCGCGCGCCATGGCAGGATCGGTGGCGGCGTCTCCGCCAAGCATAAGCCCTGCGAGTTTGCCCGCGGTTATGCGGGTGCAGCGCACCGAAGTCATGCCGCAAAGCGCGCCGGCCATGCCGACCATGGCAGTTTGTTCCCCGCGCGGTTCTCCGGGCGCGGCCAGCAGTTCCATGCGCACGCCGGCCATCAATTCAAAGACCTCGACGGCGGCGCATTCCATAATGGATTTCCAGTTGGGATCGAATCGCACACCAGCCGAGGATGAGGAGTTCGTCAAAGAGCTCACAGGCTACCTCCTAGAAGCGGCATAATTCTTTCCTTAACTTGTTCCGGCGTAAACGGCTTGCGCAAATAGCCTTTGGCGCCGGCGGAAAGAGCCTCGACCACGCGGGCCTCGCTGCCTTCGGTGGTAATCATGATCACGGGCACGCCTTTGGCGCATTCGATGTTGGCAAGATTTCTGAGAAATTCCAGGCCGTCCATGACCGGCATATTGATGTCGCTAAAGATCATGTCGAGCGTGCCCTTTCCGGCAGCGGCGAGCCCTTCGGCGCCGTTGGCTGCCTCCAGCACCTCCGTCAGGTCGAGCCCGGCTTGGCGCAGCGCGCGCTCGACAATTTTTCGCATTACGGATGAATCGTCCACAATCAAGACTTTGAGTTTCTTCATTCTGGCTCTCCTTGAATCACGTTCTTCATTTTGGTCTCCAAGCTTTTTCCGAATCGCTCTCCAGTCGCGGGATCACTAGGGCCGTGCAAAAATCGTGTCCACCAGGACGGTGATGCGCTCGACGGCAGCGTCCAAGTCCAGCGTGAAGCGCGCCAAATCCATGCCGGCGAGTTTTGACACGTGCTTTGCCAGTTCGGTCCAGCCGACGTCCATTTCCAGATCGACCGCCCGCCATTCCTCATAGCCATAGCCAAGACTGCGGACACGACATAGAAGGTCGGCAAGATGAGTGAGAGCGATTAGGGGATTGCCGGACGGCCCACTCTCAATGGCGTGATGCCACTCGATTACTTCGGCGATGGCGGGCGGAAGTTGCCAGGAAACGGCGAGAATCGCTCCGCTGTCGCAGTGCGTGAAGCCCATCATCTCCAACTCGACTTCGTAAAGCGGGCGGCCCTGGTGCGCCGCCGCGGTGAGCACCGCACGGTATTCCTCGGTGTACACGAGGGAGGTGACCAGGATGCCGATGTCGTGGAGCAGACCCGCCAGATAGGCTTTGTCCGGTTGGCTGTAACCAATGCGCTCGGCAAATTCCCGGCATACCAGCGCACAGCCAAAGGAGTGGCGCCAGAACACATCGGCGTCCACCACCCATTTGTCCGCCGGAACGATCTGGCCGAAACAGTTGCTGAGCAAGATGTCTTCGATGCGCTGAATCCCCAGCGTGACGATGGCGGCTTGAATGGATTCGGCGGGGCGCACGCGGGAGTACAGCGGCGAGTTGGCAATGCGCAAGAGCTGCGCGGCGATGGTTTTCTCGTAAGACACCAGTTGCGCGATGCGTTCGACCTCAATGTTGTCCGGCGGCTGGCGCAGCAGCTCGAGCAGCGGTTCGAGCACCGCAGGAGAGGACGGCAAGGCGCGAAGTTTTTCGATGCGCTTACGAAGCTCCGGATTTACCGTGGTATTCATGGCTTGACGGCTCCTTCCGTATTCGGCGCAGGCTTCAGGTAGGCAGTGGTACCGGGAAGATGGACGAGGTGAAACTGATCGGTGACCTGGTAGAGCGATTCCGCGGAACCAAGGAAAAAGTATCCCGGCGGCTGCAATCCGGAGAAAAAGTGCTGGACCACGCGGCGTTTGGAGGCAACGTCGAAATAGATCAAGACGTTGCAGCAGAAGATGAGGTCCATGCCCTTCATGAAGAGCATTTTGCTGTCGTCGCTGAGATTCAGGCGCGTGAAGGAGATACGGGATTTGACTTCGTTGATCACCTGAAGTTTTTCGCTTTCGGCCGGGAGAAAATATTTTCGTTTGTAGAGATCGCTGGTGTTGCGCAGTGCGTAAGAGCCGTAAATACCGGCTTTGGCGGTTTCGATGGAGCGGTCGTTCAGGTCCGTGGCGACAATCTCAAAAGTCCAGCCTTTCAGCAATTTCTCACTCTGTTCAATCAGAAACATGGCCAGGGTATAAGGCTCTTCGCCGGTCGAGCATCCCGCGCTCCAGACCTTGAGTTTGCGCAAGCCAATTTTCCCACGGGTGGCGACGAGTTCAGGGAGGATGACGTTTTGCAAGGCGTTGATTTGCGGCTGGCTGCGGAAGAGGCAGGTTTCGCCGATGGTGATTTCGTTGAGCAGTTCGCGCAATTCGAGCACACGGGAGGCCGGGCTGCTGAGCATATCGAGGTATTGCCGCGGCTCCATGGCTTTCATGTTGGCCATGCGCCGCTTGCAGGCCGCGGAGAGCAGATACAATTTTTCTTCGGAGTGATAAATTCCGCAGGCCTGGTAAACCAAGTCTCGGATGCGAAGATACACGGGATCGTGCTCGGCAGCTTTTGCCGGAACGCTTACCGGTACTCGTTGCGCCTCTGCTTGCATGGTGCGTCCACCCTGTTCCGCGGCGCGGTATTTGGCACGCCGCAATTCCTGGCCATTCGGGAGCTTCCTTGTTAGCCCATCGCCGGGCTCAGCGCATGACGACTCTTGCGAATGAGCCGATCGATTTCCGCAGCCAGCATGCCCAGCGGAAAAATCTTGTCCGCCCACCCAGCGGCAGCCACCTGCCCGGGCATGCCCCAGACGACCGAGGTGGCTTCGTCCTGCACATACACGCGCCCGCCGCGTTCGCGCACCACTTGCGAGCCGAGGACGCCGTCTGAACCCATGCCGGTCATAACCACGGCCAGGGTATTGGCTCCGAAGGCGGCCGCGACGGAGCGAAACAAAACGTCCACCGCAGGGCGGCAGGAATTTTCCGGCGGCCCCTGGTTCATGGCCAGTTGCACACTTGTGCCGTGCCGCTCGACGGTCATGTGATAGTCGCCGGGTGCAATCCACGCTTCGCCGGGCTGCAACCGGGCTCCGGGCTCCCCTTCACGAATTTTGATCGCGGCTTTTTTGCTGAGGCGCTCCGCGAGCATGCGCGTAAACAGGGGCGGCATGTGCTGCACGATCACAATGGGCACGGGAAAATCGGCGGGGATCGCCGGCAATACTTCGGCAAGGGCATTGGGTCCGCCGGTGGAGGTCCCGATGGCCAAGATGTCGATGGCCACCCGAGGGCGCTCACTGGACTCCGGCAACTTGGCGGGCTTCATTGGAATTACGGGAGCTGCGGCGGCCAGCAGGCGATCGGAGGGCCGGGGGCGGGCGCAGAGGGCTTTGATCTTGGGGATCAAGTCCTGCTTGATTCTTTCCATGGTTACGCCAACGCTGCCGGTATTGCTGGGCTTGGTCACGTAATCGCTGGCGCCCAGAGCCAAGGCATCCAGCGTGGTGGAGGCTCCGCGCTCGGTGAGCGTGCTGAACATGATGATGGGCAGTTTTGGATAGAGCTTGCGAATCTCCGGGATGGTCTGCAGGCCTGAGAGGTTAGGCATTTCCACGTCGAGGGTGATCAGGTCCGGATGGAGCTGGGTGATTTTCGCCAGTGCAATGCGTCCATCGGGCGCGGTGCCCACTACTTCGATGGCCGGATCGGAGGCCAAGGCGTCGCACAGCACTTTCCGTATGACCACGGAATCGTCCACAACGAGTATTCGAATCGGCGCCATAGCGGATTGTTCGCGTTCCCTTAACTGCTCATTGCGTCCCGGCGGCGTTTGCGTTCAGCGACTCCCTTGTCCAAAGGCGTACCGGAGTGGTGTTGCAACATCTTCAATACTTGAACTGCCCGACCAGCTCGCGCAGCTCGGTGGACATATGCGCGAGCTGCTGCGCCGCGCGCTGCGATTCCGTGGCTCCGGACGAGGTGTTCTGCGCCGCGTGGGCCACGCCGCTGATGTTTCGCGCGACCTCGCTCGAGCCTTTTGCGGCTTCGGAAACGTTGCGGGACATTTCCGCGGTAGTCGCCGATTGCTCCTCGACCGCCGTGGCGATGGTGGTTGAAATCTCATTCACCTGGCCGATAATCCCGCTGATGATCTTGATGGCCTCCACCGCGCTCTTGGCGTCCGTCTGGATGGCGGCGATGCGATGGCTGATGTCTTCGGTGGCTTTGGCGGTTTGTTTAGCCAGCCCTTTTACTTCGTTGGCGACCACGGCGAAGCCTTTGCCCGCTTCGCCCGCGCGCGCGGCTTCGATGGTGGCGTTGAGCGCGAGTAAATTGGTTTGCTGCGCGATCGAGGTGATCACTTTGATTACTTCGCCGATTTCGGCGCTGGAGACTCCGAGTTTCGTCACCGTAGCGTCTGTCTCGGTGGCGGCCTGCATGGCTTGCCCGGCGACTTTGGCGGCTTGTCCGGCGTTCTTGGCGATTTCGCTGATGCTGGCGCTCATTTCCTCGGTGCTGGTAGCCACGGTTTGCAGGTTGCGATTGATCTGTTCGGTGGCCGCGGAAACCACGTTGGCCTGCGTGGAGGTTTCTTCGGAATTGGCGGTGATCT
>JBEKVU010000090.1:0-10998 GCA_049513775.1 Candidatus Acidiferrum sp. | reverse complement strand
CATCGTCGGAACCCGAAAGCTATTTCCGCAAATCGAATATCACGACGATCCGTACGAAACCCTGAAAAATGCCGACGCTGCGCTGGTCTGCACCGAGTGGGATGTTTTCAAGAAAATGGATTGGGAACGCGCCGGCAAGCTGATGGCCCGCAAATTGGTGGTCGACGGCCGGAACCTGTATTCGCCAAAACACATGCGTGAGCTGGGCTTTGAATACTATTCTTTCGGCAGAGAATAGGAATTTTGCGATTCTTGATATTCCTTCGCAAAATAAGCCAGCGTAGTGGCAAGGCCTTCGTCTAAATCCACTCTTGGCTCCCAGCCAAATAGCCGCTTGGCCTTGCTGATATCCGGCTGGCGGCGCTTCGGATCGTCTTGCGGCAGTGGCTCGAAAACGATCTCCGGCTCCGGCCGGTAGTATTTACGAATGTGCTGTGCAAATTCTAGGATGGTCATTTCTCGCGGATTACCTATATTCACGGGAAAATGTTCATCCGCATGCATCAGGCGGTAAATTCCCTCGATCAAATCATCTACGTAACAAAAACTGCGCGTCTGCTTGCCGTCGCCAAAGATCGTCAGTGGCTTGCCGCTAAGCGCCTGGTAGACAAAATTGGGCAGCGCCCGTCCGTCATTCAACCTCATGCGTGGCCCGTAAGTGTTGAAAATACGAATGATGTGCGTATCCAACCCATGATGCGTGTGATACGCCATGGTCAAGGCTTCCGCGAAGCGCTTCGACTCGTCATACACCGAGCGCGGCCCGACCGGATTGACATGCCCCCAGTACTCCTCGTGTTGCGGCGAGATTTCGGGATCTCCGTAGCACTCGCTGGTCGACGCCAGGAAAAACTTGGCACCCTTCGTCAGCGCCAGATCTAGCGCGTTCAGTGTTCCGAGCGAACCCACTTTCATGGTCGCGATGGGATGCTTCAAATAATCCGGAGGACTGGCGGGGGACGCAAAATGCAGGACGTAGCCCACCTCTCCCGCGATGTGGAGGGCCTCGCTCACATCCAACTTCAAAAACTCAAACATCGCATTCCCTTTAAGATGCGCGAGGTTCTTCTCCGAACCGGTGATCAGATTATCGAGCGCCAGAACTTCCCAGCCCTCTTTGAGCAGCCGGTCGCAAAGATGCGATCCGAGAAAACCCGCCCCACCCGTAACTACTGCGCGCATGCGCCCTCCAGGCACGAAAATCACAGTTCGCTAGTGTAACGTGCGCCTTGTGGATTGACCACTTGCGCCGGGCACGCTAGGCTTTCCCAAGTCATCACACGCTTCGCCAACAAAATGCCATCGCAGCTCGGCTCTCAACGCACTTCGGTCGGCCGTCGTACTTTGCAGTCCTTAGCAGGAATTTTCACGCTCGCTATTCTGCTGTCGATTGTCGTCCTTCTTAATGTGGGACGCTGGCTGGTCGTTGAAGATCCGCTTAGGAAAGCGCAGTGCATCGTTGTGCTTAGTGGACGTCTCCCCATGCGAGCGCTCGCCGCAGCGCAGCTCTATCACGATGGATTCGCTCGAGAGGTTTGGTTAACACGCTCTGCCGAGCCCGGCGCATCCCTCGCAGCGCTCGGCATTCCCTACGATGGCGAAGATATTTACAATGCACGCGTTTTGCTCCACGAAGGGGTTCCCCTTCAGTCGATCCGCGTGTTGCCCAATCCCATCGTCAACACGGCCGACGAAATGGCCGCCGTCGCCGAAGCCCTACCGCCAGACAACACCGGCACCGTGATCATCGTAACCTCCAAGGCGCACACCCGGCGCACTCGCGAGTTGTGGAGGCGGATAGCGAAGGGTCGTGGCCGCGCCGTCATTCGCGCGGCGCCCAACGATCCTTTCGATCCTGCGCACTGGTGGCGTACTAGCGGCGATGCACTGGATGTGGTGCGTGAATGGCTGGGTTTGCTGAATGCCTGGGCAGGTTTGCCGCTGCGCGGCACGTAGCGCAACCGCGCTTCAAAAGAAAAAAAATCTCTTCTTGCGCTGCTCGCCGCGTTCATCCGAAACTTCCGGGACGTGCGGCAGTTCCTGGCCCTCGAAAGCAGCCAGGGGATTTTCGACAAAGAGGGCCTCGGCTTTCTCTTTGCCAAATTGTGCCTCTACGGCATCGTAGGCCCCGCGCAAAACCAGCGGTCGCGTCTTCGTATTGTGCGCGTCGCTGGCTACAAAATGTACGAGCCCCTCGCCAATCCACCGCCACGCATCCTCTTGCGCGCCCTGTCCGAAGCCTCCTGTCAAGGATCCGCCGGTCACTTGCACGTAGCTTCCGTGCTGCACCCAGGTTCTGAGCCGTTCGGGATGAGCACGCAGAATCGCATTGCGTTCAGGGTGGGTGATTACAGGTCGCAGACCGGCGAGTTGCAGCTCGTGCAGACGATGGTCCATCGGGGGTGGAATTGAAAACTCGTTGAACTCCACGAGCAGATAGTTCTTCTGATTAATGCAGAATCGCGGCGCATCCTCCCGGAGTGCGATCATATTCTCCGGGCTCATATGAAAATCGCAGCCCGTCGCCAGGGTCAGGCGATTCCCGAGATGTTTTTGCAATTCATCACGGCGTTCCCGGACGCGCCGGAAGTCAAAAACATACGAACTGCTCGAATGTGGAGTGGCCACCACCCGGGTAATGCCATCAGCGATGGCGGATTCCGCCATCTCTAGCGACTCTTCCATCCCTCGCGAGCCATCATCCAGTCCGGGCAAAATATGGCAGTGTACATCAATCATGGAATCCCCGTGGTCTCATCCCCACAAACCATCCATCATTTTCGCTTGTAGCTCTGCGCGCAGCAACTTTCCGTGAACGAGCTGTAACACACTCATTACGCCCCGTTTTTCTCGCGCGAGGTAAACTGCTAACATTCATCTATCGCGCTACGCTGGCCCGTTGACCCACCAAAAGCGCGGTCTGCTGTCCGCGCTTCGTTTTTAGCTTTGCCATGACCGTGCTTGCAGCGGCAGCTTGAGAGGAGTTCGTCCTATTTCATGCCCCTCGACCGAAAACCAGAATTCTTTAAGGGTGCGCAGCTCAGGGTAGGAATCATCGGTTGTGGTTATGTAGGCCTGCCGTTGGCGTTGCGGTTTGCCGAGGCTGGACACCGGGTTACGGGGTTCGATACCGATCCCGATAAAGTCAGCCAGTTGAATGCCGGAAAGTCTTACATCCAGCATATCCAGCAAACAAAAATTCAGCAGTTCGTGAACAGCAAGCATTTCGGCGCTACCACGGACTTCGCCAAGCTGAAAGAAGTCGACGCCGTCATTATCTGCGTCCCTACGCCGCTCGATGAACGGCGCGAACCAGACCTCAGCTACGTGGAACAAACGGCGACCGCCATTTATCCGAATTTGCAGCGCGGACAGCTGGTGGTCTTAGAATCCACCACCTATCCCGGGACCACCGAAGAATTGGTTCTTCCCATCCTCGAAAGGAGCGGGCTGCGTTGCCCCATCGCCGTCGGTCCAGAGAACGAAAATATCCCCTGCGAATTCTTCTTGGCCTTTTCGCCGGAGCGCGAGGATCCCGGAAACAAACAATACGGGTTGGCGCAAATTCCCAAGGTTGTGGGCGGGCTCAATCCGCCGAGCAGCCGCGCCGCGGTAGCCCTGTACGCACAGGTCGTGGCCCGCGTCATACCTGTCAGCTCGACGCGCGCCGCGGAAATGGCCAAGCTGCTCGAAAACATCTTCCGCTGTGTCAACATCGCTCTCGTCAACGAGCTCAAAATGCTCAGCCTACGCATGAATATCGATATTTGGGAAGTGATCGACGCCGCCGCCACCAAACCTTTTGGCTTCATGCCGTTTTATCCCGGACCAGGCCTTGGCGGCCACTGTATTCCCATCGATCCCTATTATCTTTCGTGGAAGGCGCGCGAGTATGATTTCTCTACTCGTTTCATTGAGCTCGCAGGCGAAGTTAATACTGCCATGCCCTATCACGTTGTCGACGCCATCGCCGCCGCCCTCAACAATCACAAGAAGAGCCTGAAGGGCTCCAAAGTCCTAATTCTCGGCATGGCTTACAAAAAAGACGTGGACGATCTTCGCGAATCACCCACGCTGAAAATCATGCAGCTGCTTCAGCAGCGCGGCACGGAATTCGATTACAACGATCCGTATTTTCCGCGCCTGCACAAAATGCGCCACTACAATTTCGAAGAAATGAAGTCCGTGCCACTGAATTCCCAGACCTTGGCAAGCTACGACGCCGTGGTCATCTCCACCGATCACTCCAGTTACGATTACGCCGCCATCGTCGATGCCGCCAAGCTGGTCATCGACACACGCAACGCCACCCGGCGTGTAATGCGGCACCGCAACAAGATCATTCTTTGCTAGTGTTTCCTCCGGGCGGGCCGCGAGGTCGTGGGCCATCCGGAAACTGGGCACACAGATTTATTGCCGCGCGCTACAGAGTACGACCGACCGCGGGAGGCAAAAAAACTATCGGTCGCCAACCTTCACGAGCTCCACTCGGGCTGTGGCGACAGGAATTACTGCCTCAATCAGCACCGGCGTGCGCAGCGCGTTATTCGCCAGATATAGCGAAAATTGTGCGTCCTTCATCTCCACCCCGTTATCAAGCACATGAATCGCGATCTTCGAGGCGCGGAAATTTCCCGCCGCCACGCTGACCGCTTCCGAAGCGCTCTCCTGCCGCGCGCGCACTTCATACAATTTGTGCCCGTCATAAACCGGGCTGCGCACCTCGGTAGTCTTCGACCAATCGACGCCACGCAAATACTGCAGCATCCCCAGCGGATCCCGCGTCCCTGGCAGAACCCGTGCTTCCGTCACGTCCGGCGGCGCCACCTCACGTCCGGTGGCCGTCATCCGCTGCACGGAATCTACCTTTTGCCCGCGCTCATTCAGGTGCATCTCGTATTGCAGGCTGGTCATTGAGGAAGCGTCGCTGAAAGAATCAAACTGATCATCCAGCGCAAACACCATACGTAACGGATTCTCCGTATGCGCAAACGCCTGCAAGTGCCATACGCTCTTACCCAGGAAATCCCGCCGCTCGCCAATCTGCAGCCGCAAATTCGCAACGTTGTTCAGCTTGGCCATGCTGGCGCTGAATTCGAGCACCTCGCCAGCTCGAACCGCCGGCTCGTTGCCCTTCTTCGCATCCACCGCGGGGGGCGCGGAGTTCTCAGGGGATGCAGCGCCGGGATCCATCCCTCGGCTGGGGGCCACCGCACGTGTTGGCGGATATTCCGGTCCCGATGTCAGTATCGGCCGCGCGGACACATGTTTCACGTGAAACCAGTAGTAAGCGCCAACGCCGCAAACCACCAAAGCCAATAACGCCATCACTCGTATGACTCGGAGACCCATGTTATTCGTGCGCCTAAACGCCTTCCGCACCAGCCAGCTGCCTCTGGCACCCTATCAGCGTACCAAAACGCAGGCATCGCCGCCCCCGCATCGCCATCGCTGTCTCCATACAACCCTCCTCGCCCTCCGCCCATCTTTATTCGAGGTCAGCCGGCTTCGAGCCAGCGCTAAGCAAATATCTCTAGCGGACTTTGGTTCTCGAGGAATGCCTGGAGCTTTTCTTTACCTGTTCCGCCCATGCTAGGCTATTGCTTTCCTTGACCGACCCAAACAGCGTGAATTCTCTCTCTCAACGACCACCTCGTTTCGCCCTGAGCACCTCGCTGTTTCTTTGCACCATGTTCGCTTTCTTGCAATTTCCGGCCTCCGCTTCTCCGCAGCAAACGCACCTCCCGAGCGCCAAAGGTCAACTCGCCGAAATCTCGTCCAGCGGGCCGCAGCGCCGCCAAGGCGATCTCTACTTCGCAGACGACAACGTCGTGGTCATTTACGGCGAGGCCCGCCTCACCGCCGACCACGTTCAATACAATGATGCGACTTCCGAGATCATCGCGACCGGCCACGTCAAATACGACTTCGAAAATCAGCATCTTGAGGCCGACGACGCACATTACAACGTCGGCACCGGCCACGGCCTGTTCCATCACGTGCATGGCACGGTGAAAATCGTCAGAAAACCCAATCCCACCATCCTCGTGTCGGAAAACCCTCTGTATTTCAATGGCGAAGAAGTCGAGCGGCTTAGCGAGGACGTTTACGTGATCCGCAAAGCATGGATCACCATCTGCGACCCGGAGCATCCGAGCTGGCAATTCTTCGCCGCACATGCTCACGTCCAGCTCAACGACAAAGTCGCTCTCGTCAACGCCAACTTTCGCCTCTTTCGCGTGCCCCTCGTTTGGCTCCCCTATGCAAACGCTCCGGCCGGCTCGAAAATTCGCCAGACTGGCTTTCTAGTCCCAGATATTGGACACAGTTCCGTAAAAGGCCTGGTCCTTGGCGACGCCTTTTACTTCGCCCCCACCAACTGGATGGACGCCACGCTCGGCGCACAATATTTCAGTCTCCGCGGCGCCAGCGAACGCGGCCAATTGCGCATACTGCCCACGGAGAACACGAGCATCAGCTACAACTATTTTGGCGTCGACGATCGCGGATTGATTAATTCGCTCGGGCAACGCCAACCCGAAGGCGGCGAAGATCAGCGCCTCGAAATCAAAACCCTGCTCCCCGGTGGCTGGCGCTTCGTCACCGATTACAACCAGCTTTCCTCTCTCACCTTTCGTCTGGCCTTTTCCGACACCTTCGGCGAGGCCATCAACTCTGAAGTGCGCAGCGCCATTTTTCTTTCCAAAAATTATCAGGGTTTCAGCTTCAATATCGCGGGCATCAACGACAAAAGCTTTCTCACCCTTCCCACGCTGGTGCCGCCGCTTATCCCGGCAACCAGCGTTACCCTGCGCAATTTCCCCGAGCTTCGTATCAGTTCCGTCGACCAGGCTCCGTGGCAAAACCTCCCGTTTTATTTTTCCTTCGACTCCTTTGCCGGCGCCTCACGCCGTTCCGACGAGTTCATCGACACCCCAAAGTTCGTCTCCCGCGCGGAATTCGCTCCGCGCGTCACCGTTCCTTTCCACTTCGGCCCGTGGCTGGACGTCGCCGCCTCCGCCACCTTCCGCGCTACTCGCTACGGCGCGAGTCTCGACGACCTTGGCCCCGCCCCCGTCGTCGTTGATCAATCCATCGTTCGCAAGACAGGTGAATTTGCCGTCGACATTCGTCCACCCACTCTTGAACGCTATTTCGATCGTCCGAAAAAAAATCACCGCTACAAACACACCATCGCACCCTACATTACCTACCGCTACGTTACGGGCGTGAACAATTTCGCCGATTTCATTCGCTTCGATTCAGACGCCACCATCACGGACACCAATGAAGTCGAATACGGCCTCACCCAGCGTTTCTTTGTGAAGGACGGGGAGAACCAGCCGGAAGAACTAATTTCGTGGAACTTGGTGCAAAAGCACTACTTCGATCCTACCTTCGGTGGTGCCATCGTTCCCGGAGACCGCAACGTCTTTGAAGCGCTGAATTCCATCACGCCGTTTGCGTTCGCTCTCGGACCCGTTCACTGGTCTCCCGTCGTCAGCGATTTCAAAGTCACTCCCGGTGGTCTCTACGATTTCGAGTCCATCCTCGAATACGATCCGGCTCTGCACAAACTCACCACCATCGGTTCGCTCTTGAAGGTAAAACCGTATAGCAATTTCTTCGCTACCATCGCGGATTTCCGCATCGACGCGAACAACATCCTTCAACCCATCTCGAATCAGATCCGTTTGCTCGCAGGTTACGGCGCTGAAAATCGCAAAGGCTTCAACTTCACCACCGGCATCAGCTACGACTTTCACACTGACCAGTTGCTGAGCCAAATCGTCCAGGCCACCTACAATGGCGGCTGCTGCGGCCTCAGCGTCGAATACCGCCGCCTGGCCCTTGGCGGAGTCAATTCGGAGAATCAGTTCCGCGTGGCCTTTATCATCGCCAACATCGGCAATTTCGGTAACCTACGCCGCCAGGAAAAAGTGTTCTAAACGCTCCTTCGCCCGGCCGGGGTCACGCAACCATAGGCACAACGGTAAATATTTTTGCCCCTCGCCGTACCGCACACCTTCATACTGGCAATGACCATTCGCGCGCCATTTCGCTAGTGACCACCTCCGCAACCACTCGCCCAACCCCGCACAGCGGCAAACGCCACGCTTTTCTCGTCGCCGCTGGAATTTTTCTTAGCCGTATCGCTGGTCTGATCCGCGACCGCATTTTCGCCCACTATTTCGGAAATTCTGACGCCGCCGATGCCTTCAAGGCGGCCTTCCGCATTCCAAATTTCCTGCAAAATCTTTTTGGCGAAGGCGTGCTCTCCGCCAGCTTCATTCCGGTCTACGCCGGTCTGCTCGCGCGCAAAGAGGAAGAGCAAGCCCGTCGCGTAGCAGGCGCCGTGGCCGCACTGCTCGCGTTGACCACCTCACTGATTGTGCTGCTCGGCGTGCTCGCCACGCCCTATTTGATCGAGGCCATCGCCCCCGGCTTTCACGGAGAGAAACGTCAACTCACTATCCAGATGGTCCGCATTCTGTTCCCGGGCGCCGGCCTGCTGGTATTTTCCGCCTGGTGTCTCGGCGTGCTCAATAGCCACCGGCGGTTTTTTCTTTCCTACACTGCGCCGGTGCTGTGGAACGCCGCCATGATCGCCACGCTATGGATCTTTGGCGGCCGCTACGCACAATTTCCTCTGGCGGAAATTCTGGCGTGGGGCTCGGTCGTGGGCAGCGCGCTGCAGGTCGCTGTACAGTTGCCGATCGTTCTCGGTCTGCTCCGCGGTTTTCATTTCACGCTGCACTTTGGCGAGGAAAATATCCGCGCCGTGGTCCGCAACTTCGCGCCGGTATTCGTCAGCCGCGGCGTCGTGCAAATCAGCGCCTTCATTGACGCGCTGCTCGCCAGCCTGCTCCCCGGTGGCGCCGTTGCGGCGTTAGCCTACGCGCAAACGCTCTACACGCTGCCCGTCAGCCTGTTCGGCATGTCCGTCTCCGCCGCCGAACTTCCCGCTATGTCTGGCGCTCTTGGCGCAGAGGAAGAAGTCGCCGCCGTTCTGCGCTCCCGTCTGAACTCTGGCTTACGCCAAATCGCATTCTTCGTCTTGCCCTCGGTGGTGGCCTTCCTGATTCTCGGTGACGTCATCGTCGCCGCCATCTATCGCTCTGGCCGGTTCACACAATCCGACGTCATCTATGTCTGGGGCATTCTCGCCGGCTCGACGGTCGGCCTGCTGGCTTCTACGCTCGGACGCCTTTACGCCTCTACCTATTACGCCCTGCGCGACACCCGCACTCCGCTGCGCTTCGCGGTTCTTCGCGTAATCCTCACCACCATCTTGGGTTATCTTTTCGCTCTGCCGTTGCCGCACCTACTCGGCGTTGCGCCGCGCTGGGGTGTTGCCGGGCTCACCATCTCCGCGGGCATCTCCTCCTGGGTGGAGTTCACTTTGCTCCGTCGCGCGCTGAATCGTCGCATCGGCGCCAGTGGACTGCCGGCAACTTTTCTGGCCCAGCTTTGGGCGTCCGCTCTGTTGGCTGCCGCAGCAGCTTGGGTAACACACCACGCGCTCGGCCCACGCTCACCGATTCCGGCGGCAATTTTGGTTTTGGGAATTTACGGAATTCTCTATTTCGCCGCCACGCTGCTCTTCCATTTGCCGGAAGCGCGTTCACTTTTCAGTCGCGCCCGAGGCACGATCGGCCCGGCATAACGAGTTCAATCTTTCGACGTAGGCATTCCCTCTTCCACCCAGGCTCTAAACCCACCGTCCATCGACTCTACATTGGTATAACCCATTTTCTGAATATTATCCGCCGCCAGCGCCGAGCGATATCCCCCGCCGCAATACAAGACCACCTTGGTATTCGCATCTGGAATCAGTTTGGCGATGTCCCGCTCGATGATTCCCTTGCTCAAGTGAATCGCCTCCGTCGCGTGGCCGTCCTTCCACTCACTGTCTTCGCGCACGTCCACCAGCAAAAATTGCTCTCCCGCCGCGCGGCGCCTTCTCACATCCGCCACGTTGGTTTCTTTCACTCGGCTCTTCGCATCGTTAACGAGCTTCACGAATTTGTCAGAATGCTGCATGGCATCTCCTGTTGAATCTTGGGAAATCAGATTATCACAGCGAAAACCGCTCGATCTTCGCTCGCACACGCAGAGCTCGTAAATACAGTGGATCGTGCGCGATACGCAAGGCTAACCGGTAGGTTTTGTCGTCGCTGGCGCGGCGTTTGAATCGATCGGCGGTATGGCTGCAAGTTTCGCCGGCGAACCACACGCCTTCTGCTGCCAGGTGCATCTGGTGAACCCCGCGTGTGCCTTTCCCAAACTGCGAAAAGGTCGCGCTACGATCATCTTAGATTAGTCTAAGGGAAGATTTCGCCACGCAGGTGCTTGGCTAGTTTTTCGATGTGCTTTAGCTGGTCAGACAGATCCTTGGGCACCTGCCCCTGCCTGACCTGCTCAACCTGTGGCGGGACCGCCGAGGATAACTTGGCAAGCTCTTCAGCCTCGTCCTTCAATTTTTTCGGATCGACCTTTTGTTGCTTAAAGACTACAGGCGGGTCCAGGGGTGCATTCGACTGCTGATCGGCGGTGCGCCGCCCGGGGGGAATTGGTACGCCTTGTTCTAGCGGGGGGCGCCCCAAAATAAATATGCCCTGGATGATAAGCAAAATCCCCAGAAGAACTTTAGTCATATGCACCTCCAGGGGGGTTCGTCGGATGAAGCACAGCTTATACCGATTTCCGCACGCAAGGTATAGGTGCCCACGCAAAAAAGCCACGGCGAGAAGCCGAAAGGCTCCCCGCCGTCACGAAATGTGAATTCCCCCCTTTTCTGGGCGGTTAATTTATGCTTTGCTTGGCTTCCAACTGTTTCTCAAGTCCATCGAGATAGCTCTTCTGATTGTCCGGAGCCGCCGCGATGGCCAGTTTCATCTCTTTGGTCGCGTCGTCAAACTTCCCTTGCGAGCAGTACACCCGCGCCAATCCCGTGTGCACGAACCATTGATCCGGATGTTTCTTGGCGTTGTCCAG
>JBEKVU010000089.1:0-11045 GCA_049513775.1 Candidatus Acidiferrum sp. | reverse complement strand
ACGATTTACTTGGCCCCGCGGTGGCGGCAATTTGCCGCCGTAAACGCTTGCCCTACGTGGTCGAGCCCATCGGGATGTTTCTTCCAATTGTCCGTAATTTTCGGCTGAAACGGATGTATCATCTGCTCTTAGGCGGACCTTTGCTTCGCGGTGCCAGCGCATTGATTGCCACTTCCGAACAGGAAGTCGAAGAATTGGCCGCCGGCGGGCTGGCGCGAGAAAAAATCGTGATGCGCCCGAATGGCGTTGCGGCCCCTGCCACCTGGCCCGTGCCAGGGGTGTTTCGGGACCGCCATGGGATTCCGCGCGAAGCGAAAGTTGCCCTGTTTTTGGGACGTCTTTCGACCAAGAAGAGTCCCGACCTGCTGCTGAATGCGTTCGCGAAGTTGCCGGCGCGCCTTGGAGAAAAAGAGGTGCACCTGTTGTTCATCGGACCGGACGAAGGAGGGGTGCGCGGCGCGCTCAAGCGGGCGACCGCGCAGCTGAGTCTTGCTTCGAGGGACCTTAGCGCGCGCGTGCATTTCGGCGCGGCTATCTTTGGCGATGACAAATGGGCTGCCTACCGCGACGCTGACGTTTTCGTGCTACCCTCACAAAACGAAAACTTCGGCAATACCGCCGCCGAAGCGGTAATTTCTGGCACGCCGGTGGTGGTCACAGAGCAATGCGGCATCGCGCCATTGTTGAAAGATCGCGCGGGCCTGGTAGTACAGCACGACGCGGCGGAGCTTGCCGAGGCGTTGACGCGCGTGCTCACGGATGCGCAGTTGAATGAAAGTTTGCGTGCGGCTTGCCCTGTGGTGGCTGCGGAGTTGGGGTGGGACGCTCCGGTAAGTCAGATGGAAGAGCTGTATGAGCGAATCATCGCGCAAAGAGTCGCGGCCAAAGCCGCGGCCGCGCCGGTTCCTTTGGAGTAGTCTCGTTGCCAAACGATCGTCACAGATTGTTCCGCGGTGCGTGGTGGACAACTAACGTCCTGCTCGCACTGGTGTTTGCGTCGTTGATTTATTCCGCAGGCTGGGAATACTCCGTGCGGCAGTATCTGAATGGTTTCTCCGACGCGGTGGTTCCCGAAGCGGCCGACCCGGAGCAAAAAGTGGAAGCCATCTTGACGTGGATGCGCAGCGGCGCCCCGCGTCCAATGGCCGCGAATCCTGAGGAATTCTCCAAGCGCGATCCTGAAGCCACCTTGAACTATCAGCAACTCCTTGCGGTCTGCGGCACGGCCACCAACGCTTTCTTGAATCTTTCGCGCAGTGCCGGCCTCACCGCGCGCCGCTTGCTTTTACTCGATCCGAATCGCAACGCAAAACATGTGGTTGCCGAAGTGCAGCTCGACAATCGCTGGGTGATCGTCGACCCCTCCTATCGCGTGATTATGCGCGATTCGCGGGGCCAACTGCTGACGCGGCAGGATTTGAAAAAGCCGGAAGTCTTCGCCGAGGTGGTGCGATCAATTCCCGGCTATCCGGCCACCTATGACTACTCGAGCTACGCGCACGTGCGAGTGGCTCGCCTGCCGCTGCAAGGACTGGGGCTCCGCCGAGTACTCGAAGCGATATCTCCCAACTGGGACGAAGCGTTTGATTGGAGTTTACTGCTCGAGCGCGAGTCTTTTTTTGTGTTGGTGACTTCTGCGACGATCGCGCTGTTTTTTCTTCTGTTGCGCGCATACCTCGGCTGGTACGCCGACCGGCGGCTGAAAATTCCCCGCTTCCATTTCCGAGAGCACCTGATCCGCGCCGCGGCGGTCTTCTTTTCGACTCCGGAGATCGAACGCTAGCGTGTGCGGCATCTGCGGCGTCGCCTTTGCTGCGCGCACCGCGGAGGCGGAATCACGCGTAAGAGCCATGACCACGGCGCTGCAGCGCCGCGGCCCTGATGAATCCGGCTTTCTCGTTGCAGAACCGCGCGCTCCTGGACTGGCGCTCGGCATGCGCCGGCTGAGCATCATCGATCTTCCGGGCGGCCAGCAGCCCATCTGGAACGAAAATCACGACGTCGCCGTAATTTTCAACGGGGAAATCTACAACTATCACGACCTGCGCGAACGTTTGACGCGCTCCGGACATTGCTTCGCCACGCGATCGGACACCGAGGTTTTGGTGCATGCCTGGGAAGAGTGGGGAGAAGACTGCCTCACGGAGCTCCGCGGCATGTTTGCCTTCGCGCTGCTCGATCTGCGCGAGCGTTACGCCATCTCGCCGATTCTGTTTTTGGCGCGCGATCCGCTGGGCATCAAGCCGCTGTATTACACGCAAACCGCTGACGGCTTCGCGTTCGCTTCAGAAGTGCGCGCATTGCTGGCCGCAGATCGCTCGCTGCAAAAACTTTCCCAAGACGCGCTGACATCATATCTGCTTTTCGGCAGCGTCTCGGAACCGGTCACCATGCTGGAAGGCGTTTTCTCGCTTCCGCCGGGGCATCGCATGCTGCTGTATGTTCCGGACCGTCGCCGTACACCGCGCGCTCGTCCGTGGTGGGATCCGCTGCATTCCCCGGCCGCGCGAGATCCGAAAAAGATTCACGATTTGACCAACGCGGCCAGGCGCCTTCGGCCCTTCCTCGAAGACGCCGTGATTTCACATCTCGTCGCGGACGTACCGGTGGGGCTGTTTCTTTCAAGCGGACTGGATTCGAGTGCCATTGCCGCGATAGCGGCCAAAGCGCACCCGGGCATTCGCAGCTTCACGCTGACTTTTCCCGGCACGAATTACGATGAATCAGATTTGGCGCGCGTGGTAGCCGCGCGCTACGGTACAGAACACCAAGAGGTGCCGCTCGACGGCCAAACGATGCTCGCCCGCCTCGACGAAGCTTTGCATGCCCTGGATCAGCCGACCATGGACGGTATCAACACCTACTTCGTTTCCTGGGCCGCCCGCGAAGTCGGGCTGAAGGTCGCGCTTTCCGGGCTGGGAGGCGATGAACTGTTCGCAGGCTACAGCACCTTCAGCGATACTCCGCGCATGGCCAACCTGGTGCGCACGGCATTTTTTGTTCCCGCGGCACTGCGCAGCGTGACCGCGCCGTTGGTAAATGTGTTGGCCCGCCGGCAAAATTTTCCGGACGCCGCGCGCAAAGCGGCGGCAGCGTGGGCTTATCCCGATCGCCTGCCGCATCCGTATTTTTTTACGCGCGCGCTTTTTCCGCTGGGACAATTGCAAACGCTGATCGATCCGCGTTTTCGGCCGAGCACCATCAACGCCGACGGCGTCACGCTGGATCCGACGTGGCTCGGCTGGCTCGAACGCGCGTCCGATGAATCTCGCAAGTTCGAACCAATCGCGGGCATCGCGTGGCTTGAATTGCGGACCTACATGGCCAGCACGCTGCTGCGCGACACGGACTCGGTAAGCATGGATCGCTCGCTGGAAGTCCGCGTGCCTTTTCTCGATACGCCGCTAGTCGAATTTGTCTCCGCGCTTCCAGACGAGGCGCGCCGCCGCCCCGGTCAGCAAAAAGCGCTGCTCACCGAAGCTCTCGCCGGGGTGTTGCCGCCCGAGATCTTGGCGCAGCGCAAGCGCACTTTCACGCTGCCGTGGGAACAGTGGCTCCGCGGTCCACTGCGTACCCGCCTGACCGCCAGCTTTGCATATCCGGCGCCGGCACTGGCCGCGTTCCTCAAACCAAACGCTCTCGACATGGTCTGGAACGATTTCCTGGCCGAAAAAACCAGTTGGTCTCGCCCGTGGAGCCTCTACGTTCTCAACGAATGGTGCCGGAAGCATCTCCCATCGGGCGATTAGCGGATCGCGCTCGCTCAAGCTAGCTCCCTCATGAATCGTTCTTGAGGGTTCCGGGTCAAGCTACATTCTGGCCGCCGAGCCAGGCTCACTCGTCCGGGCCTCCCGGCAGTTCATGTAAACTATTGCATCCTAGCGATGAACATTCTGGGCATCAACGCTTATCACGGCAATGCTTCTGCGGCCATCGTTTGCGACGGGCAACTGATCGCCGCGGTTGAAGAAGAGCGCTTCAACCGCGTCAAGTACGCGGCGGGATTCCCCGCCGCCGCGATTCGCTATTGCCTCAAGGAAGCCGGACTGACGCCGGCGGAAATTCACCACGTCGCGATACCGCGGAATCCCTATGCAAGGCTCGGCACCAAGCTTTGGTACGCCCTGCGCATGCCTTCGTTTGCGCGCGAACGCGCCAAGGTGCTCGCCAAATTCACCGGTATACCCGAGGCCCTGGCGGCAGCTTTCGATCTCGATCCGGCGAAACTTTCCGCAAAGTTCCATCGCGTGGAGCATCACCAGGCGCATCTGGCCAGCAGCTATTTCGTTTCACCGTTCGAAAATGCTGCGTTGCTTTCCGCCGATGGCCTGGGCGATTTCGCCAGCACCATGTGGGGCACGGGGCAAGGAAACCGCATGAATATTGCGGGGGCCGTAGCCTTTCCCCATTCGCTGGGACTTTTCTACAGCGCCGTCACGCAGTATCTGGGCTTCCTGAAATTTGGCGACGAATACAAAATCATGGGCCTTGCAGCGTATGGCGAGCCTGTGCAACTGGACGCGCTACGAGAAATTGTTACCTTCGACGAACGCTCGAACGCCAACGGCTTTCGCCTGGCGCTCGAATATTTCACGCATCACCGCGCGGGGCCGGAAATGTCCTGGGCGGAAGCCGACAAAACCCCCACGCTCGGCAAACTTTTCTCCGAAGAAATGGGCAACAAACTCGGTGGAGCGGCACGCTCTCCTGAAGCTCCGCTCGAGCAGCGACACCGGGATCTGGCCGCGGCGCTGCAGGCGCGTCTGGAAGAAGTTTATTTGGGCATGCTGCGAAAATTGGCGGCGCAGACGCATAGCAAAGCAGTGTGTCTCGCCGGCGGTGTGGCTTTCAATTGTGTGGCTAACGGGAAAATATTTGATGGCACTCCGTTCGAGCAGGTCTACGTGCATCCGGCGGCTGGAGATGCAGGGCTGGCGGTGGGCGCCGCGTATTACATCTGGCACCAGGTTCTCCGCAAGCCGCGCGACTTCGTGATGGAGCACGCATATTGGGGACCCGGATATTCGCGCGACGAGGTCCGTCAAGCCATCGACAAGACCACGCTCCGTGGGGCTGGCTACTCCGTTGCCGAGCTTCCCCAGGAAGAATTGGTGAAGCGCACGGCAGCGATAATCGCCGATGGAAAAATACTTGGGTGGTTTCAGGGGCGCGCCGAGTGGGGGCCGCGCGCCCTAGGCAATCGCAGCATCGTGGCGGATCCGCGCCGGCCGCAGATGAAGGATATCTTGAACCGCCGGATCAAACATCGCGAAATCTTTCGGCCGTTTGCGCCTTCGATTCTCGCGGAGCGTACCGGGGAGTGGTTTGAGAAATCGTATCCGTCGCCGTTCATGACGCTGGCCTATTCCGTACTTCCGGAGAAGCGCGACAAGATCCCCGCACCCACACACGTCGACGGCACCGGGCGTTTGCAAACCGTTACGCGCGAAGCGAATCCGCGCTACTGGCAACTGATCGCGGCGTTTGAAAACTTAACCGGCGTGCCCGTAGTGCTGAATACTTCGTTCAACGACAACGAGCCGATCGTTTGCCAACCCGCCGAAGCGCTGGACTGCTTTCTGCGCACGCAGATGGACGCGTTGGTGCTCGGCGATTTTCTGATTACCAAAGACTGACCCGCCGCTAGACTTTGCCGATTAAAGATTGTTCAAGGTCTGCTTGATTAAGTCCGTGGTGGCGCTGTAGGGATCACCGGGGCTGTCAAACTCCATCGAACAATACCCCTTGTACCTACGAGCTTTCATGATTCCAAAGGTTTTACTCATATTGACGTGGAATTTCTCGCCGATTTCATTCAGTTCTAGCGACTTTACGTGGCAGATGTTGTAAGCCTCCGCAAACATGGCGTCGATGCCTTCGTAGGCCTGCTGGAGCGGGAGCGTCACGAGACTGTTTCCAAAATCCGGCAAGGCGCGCAGCCAGGGAGATCGTACGGTGGCGATTAACCTCGATATAAAGAAGGCATCTTCGGTAACCGGATTATCGTTTTCCAGATTTACGACGACATTTTTTTGCGCGCCGTATTCCACAACATGTCTTAAGCTCTCCGCCGCGCGCGCCAGGTCCGGGCCGGAATCCTTGGCAGCCGCGACGTGCGTGCGTATGCTCGGCGAGCCGATGGCTGCCGCCACGTCAATCCAGCTTTTGCTTTCGGCGATCGCTTTCTCGCGTTCGGCGGGATCGATCGCGTAAATGCCGTGTTCGCCATCGACTGCGATATTCACGACGCTCACCTGCGCGCCGTCAAAAGCAGCGTGCAGTTCGGCGAGATACTGCGGCTCGCGCGATACGAAATGCGGGCTCCAAATCTCAATTTTGTTGATTTTGAATTTCTCCACCACGTGCGGGGCGAAAGTCTCTAGCGTCATTTTCGCCGGCGGCGGGGCCGCGGACTTTGCCGCGCTGGACGTCGTCGGCGTGGATAGATCAGGGGACTGCGTGGGCGTGATGAACTCACGAAAGGGATAGGACGCGATAGAAATGCGATCGCGCGCAGCGGTGGGAAAATTGATGTGCGGGCCGGATTCGGCGGCAAATTCAAGCGCCGGTAAAAATAGCGCACCCGCCAGCGCCGTCGCGCTCTGCGATAGGAAACGGCGCCGGGGGGATCGCTTCGCTGTTAGCAACATGGGCGGCAACTATACACCGCGGGCGATTTTTTTTCGCCCCCTGCGCCGCGCAGATCGCGAACTTATTTGGCGGCGGCCACCGACACTTCTTTTTCAATGGGGGCGCCGATCAGGTTGCCCCACTCGGTCCACGAACCGTCGTAATTGCGCACATCCTTGATGCCCAGCAAGTACTTCAGCACGAACCAGGTGTGCGAGCTGCGCTCTCCGATTCGGCAATAGGCGATAACTTCGTTCTCGCCAGTGATGCCTTTACCGCCGTAGAGCTGCTTCAGGGCCTCGACGGATTTGAACGTGCCGTCTTCGTTGACCGCCTGGGCCCATGGAATGCTGGCCGCGCCGGGGATGTGTCCGCCGCGCTGCGCGGTTTCCGTCATGCCCGGAGGCGCGATAATCTTGCCGCTGAACTCATCGGCCGAGCGCACGTCGACGAGTTGCGCGTGCGAGCGCTTTTCGACCGCGGCGAGCACGTCGTCGCGCTTGGCGCGGATTGACGCGTTGGCAGCTTTCACTTTGTAGCTCGTCGCGGAAACCGCCGGCTTCTCAGTGGTGACCGGGCGCTTCTCTTCGAGCCACTTTTTGCGGCCGCCATTCACGATCAAGACCTTCTCGTGGCCGTAATACTTCAGTTGCCAAAAGGCCCACGCGGCAAACCAGTTGTTGTTGTCGCCGTAGAGCACGATGGTGCTGTCCGGCGAAATTCCTGCTTTACCCAGCAATTCTTCAAAGGCCTGTGGGTTCGCCAAGTCGCGGCGGATGGCGTCCTGCAATTCGGTTTGCCAATTCCACGAAATGGCCCCGTCGATGTGCCCCTGATCATACGAGGTGGTATCAACATCGACCTCCACCAGGCGCAGGCCGGGATCTTTGGCATGCGCGGCGATCCATTCGGTGGTGACGAGAACCTCGGGGTGAGCGTATTCAGACATGGTGTTTTCCTTTCTTCGAAGTTGGTTCAAAAGAGTAGCGCAGGTTGCCAAGTAAATCACCCTCTTTTTAATCGAGATTCGGGCGAAAGCTGCTGGCGGACCCAATCCTCTTATTATCAATGATTTACAGAAAGCCCTAAGGGGCAGGCCGATGCGCACAGGCTAGGTGGCAATCGCGAGCTTGCCGTCCTTGGCTTCCCATTCGATGCGCACGATCCAATCAAATTGCATGCCCTGACCCGCTAGCCAGGACTCGAGCGCCTCGCGTGATTCGGCGTGAAACTCCGCGAACATCTTGCCTTCAAGCATGTTGACCAGCACGCGATCGGCATGCGCCGGGCCGCCCTGCAGCATGCGCTCGGCAAGATTTTCCGCTCCCTGACGCGTCAGGCAAGCCAAAGTGTGCTGCGTAAGATAGCGAGGCATTTGTTTGCTCTCCCGAGTTCAATGCTTTGTCTGAACCGCAAAGCTTAACAAGGCGAAGCAAAAACCCAAAATCGGCAGGAGGCTCGGAGGTCGCGATGAACGCGCTAGTTCATGCCCTTATCAGGGAACTTGCGCCATCACGCGCGCCGGTTTCACTCACTATCAAAACAAGAAATTTCTCTTCCATCTTTGCCCGGCATCACGCGCAGGCTTTTTTAGGGGAAACTTTTTACTACACGATAGGTTCGATCTGCGAAAGACTCTATTTCGTCTTTTGCTGGGTAACCGCTTTGCGCGTGGCTTCCAAGGTAAACGCCAGCGTCTCTTTCGGAATGCTGTTCACGAACGGTCCGATCAGCCAACCGAGGCCTGCGGGAATTCCGCGCGTCAGCGACGCAACCTCGCTCTGCACGTATACACCGCCGTCGGTCGGCTCGATGCGCCACCACGTTTCCATCTTCCATAAAAACCCGTCATCGTCGCCGGGATTTTTCTCGCGCTCGGAAGGCGTTCCCGGATTTTCCACCTCCGCAATGCGTACGGCGGAACTGCGGCTGTGCGCCTGCCCCGTAGCATCGCGAAAATACTGCACGTCGTGCTCGGTATCGAGCACCACGGTAATCACCTTGTGGCGGCGGAAGCGCAGAAACACCCGAAAATGGTCGCCATCGCGCGATTCAAGTTTCGAACGCTCCACATCGGGCGCGTAGTAGGTGGCTTGGTGATCGTAGTCCTGCAGCACGGCCAAAACATCATCGACGCTCGCTCCCGGAATGAAGGCAACGCCCGCCCAATGATGAATCAGTCCACCCGGACATTTAAGCTCCTGCCCGTTGTCCAGCGTTTCGAGTTTCTGCACCTTCACTTCGCCCCGCCGCACGGCATCGTAAGCGGCTCGCTTTTCCGAGTCCGGCAACCCATCGAGCCAAAGCAGCCCGGAGCCACGCTTAAGCTCCGTCTCGTTGCGTGCCTCCGTCAGGCGCACATAACGTTCAAACGCCGTTAGTGTGTCAGCCCCCAGGCGCAAATCGCCGGCGCTCGCGGCCGCGACCACTGCAGCGCAGACGGTAACGCCGACGAAGCCCACAGCGCCGGCCCTCAGAAGCCACGTCAAGTTCTGCCACTGACGCACTGCCCCTCCTCAACTGTCATCACTATCCGACACTTGTCGAAACCAAGTCCGAAATGCCAAGGCGCGTGCTCTTTGTCCAAGCCATACAAAATACAAGCATTTACGTCGTAGTCGATAGGACTATAGCGCGATTTGAGTGAGGTGCAAACGTGGGGCCAAAGGAAACAGCGGCTCCGACCTAGGCCTGTAAAGAAGAGAAGGCTCCGGCGAAGATCCGGAGCCAAACTCTGTGCCTACCTGTAGCTAGAGGGAAGAAAACGTGAGAAACGAAAAGTGGCGGGTTGGGTAGCTCGCACACGACCCCTTGCGGAGCCGCTGTCCCCGCGCGGCCCCCAACCCGTTCCTCAGACATTACCGACTACCCTCTGTTGGCTCAATGGGCCGCCAGACTCATTTCCTCCGGTACCAGGGTTGTAGTACACCCCACCTACGGGTTCGTAGTAACGCAACGTTACGGCTTCGGCGGCCGACGCTCGTTGGCATGCGACTCGTGCGACTCGCTCGCTTGCAGCGCTTCGGCCAACGGGCTTCCGTCCCGAGACGCGAGGGTAATCCCGCACAGTTGAGCAAACGTCGGCGCAATATCTGCCGGAGTCACGGCACGATAGTAGTTCCCGCGGCGAATGCCCCAGCCCATCAGCAACAGCGGCACATGCTGGTCGTAGTTATAGGGCGTGCCGTGACCGGTGCCGTAGCTACGGGGCTTGCCGCCGGGGGTGCCGTCCATCAACCAATAAGGCTTGGGCGCAATGAACAAGTCGCCGCTGCGCCCGGCGAAATAGTTGTTCGCGAAGGCCTCTTGAATCGCGTTGTGCCTGCCAGATCGCCCTGCTACCTCTTCCGTCGTGTAAATGGCCGCTACCCCCGGCTGCGCCTCGCCTGCAGCGATCACGGCCCGCATGGCCGCAGCGTCATTTTTCAGGCGTTCGTAAATCCCCGGCGCAAGATAAACATCGCTCCCCGTGATGCGCGCGATGGCCGGCTGAGGATAGTTCCGTTCGCTAAGAGCTTTCTCCATGCGCTCTTGCAGTTCCGGCAAATGCAGCACCCCCGCGTCGGCACCGGTCCGCTCCATATCTTCAGGGATGGGCACGACGCCGTGGTCCGCGCTCAGCGCGACCACGTAATTCCCGCGCCCCACGGTGTTATCCAAATGCTCGAAGAGTTCGCCTAGATCGCGATCGAGCCGCAGCAAGATGTCTTGCATTTCCCAGCTTCGCGGACCGAATTCATGTCCGACGTAGTCCACCACGGAATAGCTGACGGCCAGAAAATCCGTGCCTTTGCCGCGCCCGAGTTGCAACGAGTCCACGCCAGTTTCGGCCAGTTTGGTCAGGTAGGTATCCGCGAATGGGCTGCTGCCCCATTGCTCGTAGAATTCGGGGTCCGCATCGCCGCTTCCACCTTTTCCGCGCAGGGCATGCGGAAAGGTCAGCTCCCAGCCCGCCGGAGCAACGGCACCCGTTGCCCGTTCTTCGTAAAAATAGCCGCTCGGCGGAAGGGTTAGCGCCCAGGTCTTGCCGAGGTCTTCCTTTACCGGGTGGCCTTTGGCATATTCCTCCACAAAGGGCGCCATTGCGTAGGCGCTCGACGTCGTCCACGCCCCGGCACGCGCGTCGAACCACACCGCCGCGTCGGCCTTGTGCCCCGCCATGGTGATCGCCGCTCGCGCCTTCAGCGAAAGTGACACCACGCGCGTCGGCCCGCCGCTTTGAAATTTCAGCTCCTCTGCGAACGACGGGACTTCCATACGCCACGCGGAATCGCCGCCAATAACCGAAGTCCCCGCGTAATCCACATTTTTGACCTGCGGATCCGCGGTACAAGTCACCGCTTTCGCCGAATCGCGGTCCCACCAGGCATTGGCCACTATCCCGTGGGTCGAGGGAAACGCTCCTGTCGAAATCG
>JBEKVU010000088.1:0-11209 GCA_049513775.1 Candidatus Acidiferrum sp. | reverse complement strand
CTTTAATGACGTAATCGACGTCCTTCTTATACAACGCATGCGCCCGCATCGCCTGGTACACGTGGTGCATAAAGTCCATGTTCGTCAGATCGGACATATTGCTCAGTCCGAGCAAACGCTCGCATTTCGCGAAACCCTCTTCTGTCAGCGTCGCGGTACGGTGCTTCTCATCGATCGTAAAATCGATATCCTGGATCAGTTTGGGAATAATCTTGTCGATCTTGGCGTATTTGTCCGTCGACTCTTCCGAAGGCCCAGAGATGATCAGCGGCGTGCGCGCTTCATCGATCAGGATGGAGTCCACTTCATCGACGATGCTGAAATGGTGCCCACGCTGTACGCAGGTCGCCAGATCGTACTTCATGTTGTCGCGCAAATAATCAAAACCAAACTCGTTGTTGGTGCCGTAGGTGATGTCCGCGCCATACGCGGCGCGCCGCTGCGCATCATCTAGGTCATTCACGATCACTCCGACGCTCAACCCCAGCGCGCGATATAGTGGACTCATCCACTCCGCGTCGCGCCGCGCCAAATAATCGTTCACCGTAACAATGTGTACTCCGCGCCCCGCCAGCGCGTTCAGCACCGCGGGCAGCGTGGCCACCAGCGTTTTTCCTTCGCCGGTTTTCATTTCTGCGATTTTGCCTTCGTGCAACACCATGCCGCCGATAAGCTGCACGTCAAAATGCCGCATCTTCAGAAAGCGGCGCCCCGCCTCGCGCACCAGCGCAAATGCCGGCACAATCGCCGGTTCCAGCGCCTTCTGCAGCAGTTCGCGGTACTCCGCCTCGGCGGGATCGGCGTCCTTCAACCGTTCCTGCACCTCGGCTTTCAGTTCCATGCAGCGGGTTTTCAGCTGGTCGTCGCTGAGCGCCTGCACCTCCGGCTCCATAGCGTTGATCGCCGCGACATTAGGCTGCAGTTTCTTCACATCGCGCTCATGCTTCGTGCCGATGAATCGCGCGATAATACTGTCTATTAGTTTGACTACGTCCATGAAGGGCTTCGCCGTCTCCTGACGGTTTTAAGGTGCGATACTGCCACAGCCGCAAAATTGCAGCACAGTGCAACATCCTATTCTAACTGGTTGGGTAGCCTAGCGCCAAGGACGCAACTTCCTGGTGATGGTCAGTCTGTGATCGGGCGGTTATTCCTACCCAAGCCTGAATCCGTGGTTCTAGCGCAAGAATAAGGGCCGTTGTGTTATCGTCCTGGCTTCGCACAGCCGAGGTACACCATGCCCTTGGTGTGGTTTACGAACCGTGATTCTGGATCTCCATGGCGAACCAACCGAAGCAGGAAATCACGCCTCTCAGCGAAGCCGACCACAAGAGACTGCACGATCAGCGCGGAGTCGTTGAAGAATATCTTGCCGACGAAAACTCCCGGCAAAAATACAAAATGGCCGCCGGCAAACTCGGAATCATTCATGGGATTCTCGAGAGTGACCTTTTCAAACCGAATCAGACTTACGAGTTGCAGTGTCTTGGAAGCGTACTCGGCGATGCCTTCGTCCAAAAGCTAAACATGGAATGGATCATGGTCGAAGACGAGTATGGTCGCGATCCGGCGGTGCGGCTGCCCGGCACGGACATCACCCTGTTTCCCTTAACTATGATTTCAAAGCGCGTGGAACGAGGCGAAAAGGTTCACGTTTTTGATCTATTTAACAACCTCCCCGCAGGGGTCGACGAGCTTCGGCGGCCGTCCCATTAACGACGTCAGCGGCCCACGGGGACTTGCACTTCGGCGCGCACCTCTTCAGCTTGCTCGGCATTGGCCGCGCTCGAGCGGCTCTCCACCAGCAGGCGCCGGTACCTGCTGCGTTCTTCCAGCGCCATATCCACAAACTCAAAGGCCATGTCTTCCGCGCGGTAATCGCGCATCATCGCCAGCGCCTGCAAATTCCGCAGTCCGAGTTGCAGCCGCATCTGCACCGGCGTTCCCGGCGCCAGATGCCGGCTGATCGTGGCAACGCCGCCCGCCAAGCTCGCCGTCTTAATATCCATCGAACAGGTCTCTTTCAGGTTCATACTCACAGCGCGTACCGGTTTGCGCAGACGCACCCGCGTGTGTCGCCGTTGTCGCACAAACTTCGAGTCCGGCGCCACCGGCAACGGCGCCAGCGCCAACTCGGCCGTGTCCATACCGCTGTTTGGCCAAAACTCGCTAAACCAATCCGGATCCAGACGTTTCAGCGCCTGCAAGGCCGCGATGCGCAACTCCTGCGGATGCGTCCAGCCGAATACCTTTCGCCCCGCCACAATGCGCTGCAGCATCGATATCGATTCCGGCGCGGAAATTCGGCCCAGCGCCTCAATCGCTTTCACCCGCAAGTACGCTCCGCCGCCCGTCGGCAAATCTCCGTCTGCAATCGTGAGCAACCGACTCAACCCTTCGCGATCGGCGGTGACGCCAATCTCGTCGATCAGCAGAGGAACCACCATCGGATCCACGTGATCGATCAAGTCCAGCAAAATCCGGCATCGCCCTACCGCGCCCGAGGAAGAGATCTGCCGAACAATCCGATCCTGCGCGGTGCGCCCAAAATCCTTCATGCGCGCTGGCAGGAACACCTGCACCGCTTGCGGATCAAGCTTGGTCAAGAGACCCGCCATCTCCACCGCTTCCGCTACCGGTCCCGCGCGCAACGTACTGCGCAAATACTGCAGCCCCTCTTCGCCCAGGTCATGCGCCAAATTAGAAACGTGCTCGGAATCGTCCCGCAGGGCGCAGCGATTGAAGCGCGCCGCCAATTGCTCGATCGCCGACTGCGGCAACAGCTTCAGCACGCTCGTCAAACCCGCCGCCGCCTGCCGCGCACGCAAAGCCTCGTCCACAAATTCCGGCACGCGCTCTTCAATACCCATCTTCGCGCGCAAGCTTCGCCCAATTCCCGGCCGCTGCGCTTCGACGCCCACCAACAGATCCAGCGCCTGCTCCATCGCCGGATAGCACCGGCTCGTGGCCGCTTCCTGGCTCAGCCGCACGAACGCCGCGCTCACCAGCCCCTGCAAATCCTCGTCCTGCTCCAAATTCAACCGCAGCCCCAGGTGCCGCAGCGCTTCGCTCAGCACCTTCGGATCGGCCTTGGCGTACAAATCCGCCATCTCCGATAGCCCCACCGCCGTCTTTTTCCGCGCGTCCGAATCCTCACTGTCCGTGCACGACGCATAGTTCTGCAGAATGCTGATCGCTTCGGCAACGTTGCCCTGCGCAATCAAATCGCCCACATAGGACTGCACGTTGCGCGGCGGAATGCACCAAGCCTCGTCGGACAACAAAACTTCCCGCTTCCCGCTGTCCGGCACCGCGGCCCAAAATTGCCGGTCCAGAATTTCGCGATGCGACTCCACCAAGATTCCCGCATCGCTCATCTTGTCTTCGTGCGTGCTCAAAATCTTGCGCAGATTTTCGATTTCCGAGTTCATGCGGTCCAGCATCTGCCGCACCGCATTCACCTTCACTTCACCTTGCTCAAAACGTTCTAGCGCAAAACGAATGGCCAGATGTTCGGCAAGTTTCACCAGCACCGATTCGTCCGGCTTGTCCACCGGCGCCTGCGCCGCCAGTCCGGCAATCGCCTGTTTTAGTTTGTCTTGCGTGCGCCCGGGCAATTCCGCCATCTGCGCTTGAAATTCGCCGGCGGCCGCCAACTCGCCGCCCTTTGCGCCCATCTGCCCAAAACTCGTTAGCGCTCCCAATATGCTGTACAGCTCGTCTTCGCTTGGCTCACCGGTGCGCAGCGTGCGCGCCATCGAAAAGCTCGGCGCAATAAATTCGCCGGAGCCGACAGCTTCGAGCGGCGCGCTGTCGTAGGCGCTGCCGCTATTCTGCGAGGAGTCGCTTACTCCAGTTCCCGCGACCACGCCTCCAGCACCCGGTCCGGCGCCGTTTCCGCCGCCCTGTCCACTACCCGAACCGTTCCCCGGACCCGCTCCCGGCCCAGCGCCTGGTCCCGCCCCCGCTTCACTTCCACTGCGCGAACCCTGCGCCGCCGCAATCAACTCGAGCAATTTCTGGGGATCGTTCAGCCACTTCTTGAAATCTTCGTTCTTGTCCCCAAGCGAAGCCGCCGCCAACTGCGCCGCTATGCTGGCATCTTTCAGCCGCGCATCCGTGGCCACAAAGCAAATCTCATTGATACGAATGCCCCGAGCATTGGCCAGCGCCGCTTTCAACTGCAGCGCCAACTCCGAAGGCTTGGCCTTGCCGGTAGGAAACGCCTGCGCAAAATGCACCAGTTCATCCTGCGTCACAGAGGGGAAAAACTGTATGCTCGCCAATCCCGCGGCCGACAATAACGACGCAAATTGCTTCTCCGCTGGCGCACCCTCCAGCGGCACGCCATCGAGCAGCAACTGCGCTCCCGTCGCTCCCAACAACAATCCCGTCTCGCTGCCCGGAGGAATCGCCGCATGCAGTTCCTGCCATGCCGTCTCCAGTTGCTCCATCGTGCGCGCGTGGTCGTAGCCGTACAGGCGAGCAAATTTCAGCAGAATGTTCAGGCTGCGAACGAAAGCTCTTCCGCTGGTGTTTTTGGGGTCCGGTTTCATAATGGGCGCGTCCCGCAATAGGACTGCCTGCCTAGTACCTTACGAACCCCGCTCGTTTGGGGCAATGGTACAAGCGGTCTATGTGCCCCGCACGTCACGCCACCATAGGGACAAGTACGAATCCTGTTCGCGCGGACGGGTACACTTAGGTCAAGGACAGGTATGGCGGCCCGACGGGTATTAGTTATCTAAGGATATAGATACAGAATTAGTGCTTGGCCAGCGTAATTCGCCCGCGCCGCCGCGTGCGATTCGTCACCGCCGCCACC
The DNA here is from genome assembly GCA_049513775.1 of Candidatus Acidiferrum sp. Classification (GTDB taxonomy): domain Bacteria; phylum Acidobacteriota; class Terriglobia; order Acidiferrales; family UBA7541; genus Acidiferrum. The sequence goes on along the minus strand of JBEKVU010000088.1, from coordinate 6,384 downwards.
ACCGGAACGCCGCCCAATTCCAGCAGGATCTTGCGCAGCCTGGCGCGATCGTCCAACTCCATGTCCACGAACTCAAACGCCATCGCCTGCGGCCGCGCGCCCCGCACAATCACCTGCGCTTTAATCGCGCGCACACCCGGCGAAAGCTTCAGCGTAAGCAAAGATCCCGGCGCCAGATGCCGTTCACCGGAGCCAATTCCCCCACCCAAATTAATTTCCGGAATCGAAAGTTTGAAGTTTTCCCGCAGATTGGTCGTCAGCGCCACCATGTTGCGTGAGAGTTTCAGCCGCGCGTACCTGCGATGCCGTATCACCGAGGTTCCCATCTCCGGGTCCAGCGGTTCCAATCCCAAATCTCTGCGTTCCAGCCCGCTGGCTGCCAGCTTCTCCAGTGCCATGGTCGGATCGATGCGCGTCAGCGCCTGCGCCGCGGCAATGCGCAACTCACTCGGATACTGCCAGCGCCACACCTGCCGCGCGTCCATGATCCGCTGCAGCACTTCCGTGGCCGCCGCCGCGCGCAATCGTCCGAGCGATTCCAGCGCCTTCAGCCGCACATACGGAGGCGTCGATTCCTCCTCCGCAAGCTCCATAAGCTTGTCGATCACTTCCGGCTGTCCACTCATGCCCATCTCATCAATCGCCAACGGACGAATCATCATGTCCAGCGAGTCGTACAGCGTCGCCAGCAATCGCGCGCGATGCCCCGCGGGCGCCGACGAAAGTTGCCGTATGGTGCGGTCGTGCGCCGAGCGCGGCCATTGCGTCAGCCGCACCGGCAGAATCTTCTCAACGCTATCGGGATCAATCTGGCTAAGCAACCCCACCGCTTCCGCAGCCTCCGCCGCAGGCGCCGTCTGCAACATCTCCACAAGATTTTGCGTCGCCTCTGGCCCGAGGCCTTCGACGATGCGGCCCAGCAGCTCGCAATCTTCGCGGAAGCCGCAATGCCCGAAACGATTGGTCACGTAATGAATCGTCGCCAGCGGCATCAAATTCAAAATATCCGTCATGCCGTCCGCGATGTGTCCGCTGCGCAGCGCTTCCTCGATAAATTCCGGTAGCCGCTCTTCCGCTCCAATGCGCGGCCGCAAACTTTGCGTCGCGCCCGGCCGCTGCGCTTCGATACTTTCGAGAGACGCCAGCGCCTGTTGCATCGCCGGATAGCACCGCTTCGATGCCGCCTCCTGGCTCATGCGCACGAACGCCGCGCTGACCAGCGTCTGTACTTCCGGCTCGCGCTCCACGGCCAATTGATTCCCCAGCCGTCGAATCGCTTCCATCAACGCGCTGCCGTCTCCGCTGCCGTACAGTTCCGCCAAATCCGAAAGACCGATGGCCGTCGTCCGCCGCGCGTCCGCGGCTTCCAGCCCGATACAGGCGGCATACTTCATCAACACTTCATTTACGGTCTTCAATTCGCCGCGCCGCAGCATATCTTCCAGGAACACCCGCACGTTGCGCGGCGGCACGCACCAGGCCTCATCCGACGTCAGCACTTCTTTCTTATTCTCTTCCGGAACCTGCTCCCAGAACTCCTGATCCAGCAGTTCGGTATACGTCTGCACCTGCAGGCCGGCGTTCGCCATCATCTGCTCTTGCGTGCCCAAAATCTTGCGCAGCGCCTCAATTTCCGTATTCATGCGGTCCAGCATTTGCTTCACCGCATTGACGCGCAACTCGCCACGCTCGTAACTATCCAGCGCAAAGCGAATCGCCACGTGTTCCGCCAACTTCAGCAGCATCGGCTGGTCCGGCTTCTGGTCCGGCGCCTGCGCCGCCAATCCCGCCAGCGCTTGTTGTAGCGTGTACTGCGTGCGCACCGGCATGGTGCTCAGCCGCGATTGAAACATCGCCGCGTCCATGCGCGGCGCTTCCGCATCTTTGCGCGATTTTCCGAGCTGCGCGAACAAGCCCAGCACCGACCGGATGCTGTCTTCCTCAACCAGATACGAGCCTGCCGGTACCGGGGCGCCTGTGGCATCCACCCCGGGCATGCCCGGTGACGTTCCGCCTCGTATGAGCGCGGACGCGGTCAGCCATCTCCCGGTGATTCCTTCTGGTCCAGTCCCCCCACTACCGCCCGTTCCAGTTCCGCCACCGCTTCCACCACCGCCGCCACCGTTGCCGCCGCCCCCCGGACCTCCGGTGCCGCCTCCCGATCCGCCAGAGCCGGTTCCTGTTCCACCACCGCCGCCACTTCCGGGACCAAAGCCGCCGCCACCGCCTGTTCCGCCGCCACTCCCGCTACCTGTGCCACTACCAGTTCCGCTACCCGTCCCAATTCCTAATCCGCCGCCCAAGCCCGGACCAAGTCCTGCCGACCCGCCACCCGGCCGTGCTTCCCACAAATTCGCCGCACCGGCGCTACCTTCGCCGCCGCTCGCGCGCGTGGCTCCATCGCCGCTTCCACCGCCGGCTCCGCCACTCCCCGTACCGACACCGCCACCGCTGCCAGATCCGCCAAAACCCGGTCCGCTTCCACCCGAGCCAAATCCCGGAAGCCCTCCACCACCACCGCCACCACCGCCGCCGCGCGCGCTCTCCGCCGCCAGAATCATCTGCAGCATCTTGTTCGGATCTTCCAGAAAGTCTCGAAACTTGTCTCCTTGCGCTCCGAGCGCCTTGGCCGTCAGTTGCGCGGCTACCTTGATCCCCGCTATCGAGGAATCTTCCGCCACATACCGAATCTCGTTCACCTTGATGCTGTTCTCGCCCGCCAGCGCGGACTTCAATTGATCCGCCAACGACGCCGGCTTGGCATTGCCACTCGGAAACGCCCGCACAAACCGCGCAAATTGCGGCTGCGTCAGCGTTGGGGAAAAGTGGATGCTGGCAATTCCAGAGGTAATCAGCAACTGGGCAAAACTTCGTTCGCCGGCGGCCGTTCCGAGCGGAACGCCATCCAGCAAAATCTGGTTCCCCGACGCACCGAGCAGCACTCCCCCGCCGCCGCTTTGATCCAGGGCTTCGCGCAACTCTTTCCAGGTGATCTCAAATTGCGCAGCCGTCCGCGCGTGCCCGAACTCATACAGGCGCGCGAACTTCAGCAAAATGTTTAAGCTGCGAACGAATGTTCGCGCTCCACCACGTGTGTCAGCGCTCATACCATTCGGCGGCGAAACCTGCCCTACCCTCGTGTTCCCTTACAGTAGTTTTCTTTATCCCCGTAAACAAGCCTTCCGTAGCACGCTGTAACCGTTTAGGTAACCGATTCCGCCTGCCATCCGCTGTCCTCTCGTTCAGGGTACTCGACGAGGCCCTGACGATTGGCATCTCCCCGCCAGACTCCCCGCGTCCCAATGCGCTTATTCGACACATCCGCATGCGCTTTCGTTGCCGTATCCCTCGCTATAGCCTTAGAATACTTGCAGTCTCAGGAAATTTTTGTGCCGGACCAGCCCAATTCCGATCGCTTCAAGCCAGAGATGCCCCATATCCCCGGCGTCTCCGCCGGCGGGGCTCCCTTCCGTGTCGCGTCCAAGAAACCAAATTTAGCCGTCCTCGGCGCCTTAGCCGCGGTGCTGCTCGTCGGCGCCGTGGCGGCTCATTTTGCCATTCGCCCGAGGCATGCCGATTCCCCCGCGGTCGTCGACACCCCGCAACTCCAGGTGCCTACTCCCGCTCCCGATCCCACCGCCAACTTCCCGCGCGCCACCGAAGCGGATCCCACCGTCGCTACCGTTGACGAGATGGCTGAGCCGTGGTCCCACAAGGATTTCTTTTTTCAAGATCGCGTGACCGGCGAAAATCTTCCCGCTTTATTGCTACGCTTGCCGAGTGGCTCCGCTAGCCAGCCGACGGGCTATTGGGCATTCGTCATGCGCACCGCCTACGGCAGTTGCAATCTTGAATTCGTCCGCGATATCAACAAACTTCACCGCGACTACGGCTATCGCGCCGCCCAACACACCATGATTGGCGATCCCTGTAGCCACACCGTTTTCGATCCGGAAAAAATGACCATGCTCCCGGGCAACATCTGGGTCCGCGGCGCCATCGTGCAAGGCGCCGACGTTCGCCCGCCCCTCGGCATCGAACTCCAAATCAAAGACAAAAAAATCCTAGCCATCCGCCACGAATAGTCTTTAGTGGCACCGGCACTCCTGCCGGTGCGCGGTTGCCGCCGAGCAAAGACGCAGCGTCGCATCGCAACTTGAAACACCATCCGCAGCAGAGGCTGGCTCTGAGTTTCGCAGCAGCGCTCGCCTCTGAGTTTTTCTCGCCTCCGTGGGGGCGGTTTTTTCCGCGCCGAGTCTCTGCCGCTTTCTCCCTCCCAGCGCCCCGCAAACCCAATCGCAACTTGACAACCAACATCCCATGAAAGAATCTTTCTCAGACCATGCCAAGAAAAATCGCGTCAGCAGTCTTGAATCCCTCACGCCGCAGTTTCCTTCAATCCACCGCGGCAGCCTCAGCAGCATTATTTCTCTCCAAACCGCAAATGCCCGCAGCACAATCCGGCAACGACCAACTCCCCCCGGCCTTTGCAAATCTCAAACCGCTCGGCAACAAAGTACGCCCCATCCAACCAGACGAATTCAAATCCCGCATCGCCCAAGCCCAGAAAAAGATGGCCGAAGGCCAGCCATCCTACACCGCCATCTTCATCGCCCCCGGCACCGCTCTCTACTATTTCACCGGCATCCGCTGGGGACTCAGCGAACGCCTCCTCGGCCTCGTAATTCCCCAGACCGGCGACCCCACCCTAGTCGTCCCAGCCTTTGAAGAAGGCCGCCTGCGCGAAAAATTAATATTCCCCATCGAAGTTCGCACCTGGCAGGAAGACCAAAGCCCCACGAAAATCGCCGCCGCAGCGCTCGCCGATCACGGCGTCCGCACCGGGCAAGTGGGCATCGAAGAAACCGTCGGCTTTTCTTTTTTCGATCACTTCCGCAACGCCGCCCCCGCATTCACCTGCGTTTCCGCCGACCCCATCACCATCGCTTGCCGCGCTCACAAATCACCGCACGAACTCGAACTCATGCGCCAAGCCTGCGACGCCACCTTCGATGTCTTCACCGCCGTCTTCGCCTCCCTGAAAGAAGGCCTCTCGCAAGAGGATCTCGGCCATTTCGTCGAAGCGGGCTTCGCAAAAATGAACCTTCGCGGCGGCGCGCTAACCCTCATCGGCGAATCCGCCGCCTTGCCCCACGGCACACTGAAGCCCCGAACCCTAAGACCCGGCGACGTAGTCCTCATCGACGGCGGTTGCACCGTAGAAGGCTACGAGTCCGACGTCACCCGCACCGGCGTCCTCGGCACTCCCAGCAAAAAAGCAAAAGAAGTTTTCGAAATTGTAAGACAAGCGCAAAACGCCGCCCTAGACGCCGCCCGCGCCGGCAGACTCAGCGGCACCGTTGACGATGCGGCCCGCGCCGTAATCACCAAAGCCGGCTACGGCCCCGACTACAAATTCTTCACCCACCGCCTAGGCCACGGCATCGGCCTCGACGGCCACGAACACCCCTACCTAGTCCGCGGAAGCACCACGACTCTCGAACCAAGCATGACGTTCTCCAACGAGCCCGGCATCTACATCCCCACCGAATTCGGCCTCCGCTGCGAAGACGACATGGCCATCACCCCCGACGGCCCAGCCCAACTCCTAACCAAAGGTTTCCAAGCCTCTTTGGAAAAACCTCTAGACGTCGCGTGAGTTCTCCGCCAACGGTGATTATCGTTTGACGATCCTGATATCGGGGCACATCCGACCGTCGACGCGATGATACTTTCGGCACCCGCCGCCCCCGCACGAATCTCCAAAATCAGATTGGCATCCGCCGGATTCGGCACGGGCTCATACCTGCCCCAACTTTTGATCTGCGGATAGAACGCGTTGTAAGTCAGGTTCGGTATGCCCAATATCGCGGCGCTCTCTCCGTTGGCGATAAGCACCTCCTTTGCGGTAACGATCGCTCGGTATCGGTGCCGGATTCGCCGCCTGCCGCGCACCATCCACCGCAACGCCAGCCGCCAGAAACGCACAAACCATCCCTACGATTCCCATTCTCAAGATGCTCCTCACACTTCCTCATTCTTCACCGCAATACCAACGTGCGGCATTGTAGCGCCGGTCTTTAGAGCGTTCTTTTGACTCTATCTTTTGACTTTGACTTTATCCTTTGACTTTATCCTCTGTAGTGGCGAATCTTTACATTCACATTCGCACCCTCAACTTCCATCACGGGGAACAAAATGCCCACCGATCCATCCACAAAAAACGACACCGAACCCGACTGGCAACACCACGGCCTCCGCATCGTCCGCGCCAACAACCTCGACACCCCTACCCCGCAAACCCCCGGCATGACCCGCGCCGCCGCCATCTCCTACGCCCGCACCGGCGCACAAAAACTCTGGGCCGGCACCGTCGTCGTCCAT
>JBEKVU010000087.1:0-11297 GCA_049513775.1 Candidatus Acidiferrum sp. | reverse complement strand
GCGTCCTTTCCATCAAACAAACTCTTTATCGCACCAGCTCGGACTCTCCGATTGCGCGCGCGCTGCTTGAAGCCGCCACAAAAAAAGAAGTCACCGTGGTTGTCGAACTCAAAGCCAGTTTCGACGAAGCCACCAACATCCGTTGGGCACGCAGTTTCGAAGATGCCGGAGTACAGGTCTCTTACGGCCTGGTGGACTTAAAGACCCACGCCAAACTCTTGCTCGTCGTGCGCAACGATCCCGACGGCAAAATCCGCCGCTACGCCCATCTCGGCACCGGCAATTACAATCCCTCGACCGCCCGCTTTTACACCGACCTCAGCCTCTTCACCGCGGATCACGGCATCACCTCGGCGGTTCAAGACGTTTTCAATTTTCTCACCGCCAACTCCGAACAAAATCATTACCGGCCCTTGCTCATCGCTCCTCGCGACATGGCCAAAGGTTGCATTGCCCTCATCGATCGCGAAGCTCGCCATGCCCGCCGCGGAAAACCGGCGCGCATGATCGTCAAGATGAACGCGCTGATCGATAAATCCATCATTCAAGCCCTCTATCGCGCCTCGCAAGCCGGCGTCGAAATCGATCTTATCGTCCGCGGCCAATGCTGCCTCGTCCCGGGCCTTCGCGGCGTCAGCTCGCGCATCCGTGTGCGCAGCATCATCGGACGCTTCCTTGAGCACAGCCGCATCTATTATTTTGAGAATGGCGGCCAGCCAGAGGTCTATCTCGGCAGCGCCGATTGGATGCCGCGCAATCTTTACGAACGCGTTGAGGCCATCTTCCCGCTGAAAGATCCTCTGCTCTGCCAGCGCGTCTACAACGAAATTCTCTGCTCCTATTTGAATGACACGCGCAAAGCTCGCCTGCTCTCCGCCGACGGCAGCTATGCGCGCCCGACCCCTCCGAAGAATCGTTACCGGTTTTCCGTACAGGAGTACTTAATGGGTATCGCGGCCGGCACCGGTGACGACGCGGGCATACATCCCACGAAGCACAACTCCAAGAACTCTTCGGTCGTTTATAATCAGAAGCCTTCGGCCCAACCGTCTGCAGGCGCCTCTCTCGAACGGGCCACGGAGGAACCTGAGAATGCAGCCGTTTGATTTGATTGTGATCGGATCGGGTCCGGGCGGACAACGCGCCGCCATTCAAGGCACCAAGGCCGGCAAACGTGTCGCGGTCGTCGAGAAGCAAACCTGCGTCGGCGGCGTGTGCACGAATACCGGCACCATCCCCAGCAAGACCATGCGCGAAGCCGTCCTGCACCTTTCTGGTTTCTACGACAAAATTTTTTACGGCACCAACTACAACGCCAAGGACACCTGCACCATGGCGGACCTGAACTTCCGCGTGCAGCATGTGGTGGAAAATGAAGTCGGCGTCATTCAAGGCCAGCTACGGCGCAACAACGTCACCATTGTTCATGGCACCGGCCGCTTCATCGACGCGCATCACCTTCGCGTGGACAGCGCGGACACTTCCGCGGAACTGGAAGGCGAGTTCATCATCATCGCCACGGGCACCAAACCCGCCATCAATCCCAAAGTTCCCATCAACGGCCGCAACATTATCAACAGCGACCAAATTCTCACCATGCCGCAGATTCCGCGCACCCTCATTGTCGTGGGCGGCGGCGTCATCGGCGTGGAATACGCTTGCATGTTCGCCACGCTCGGCGTCCGCGTGATCATTATTGAAAAGCGCCCGCGCTTGCTGGAGTTTGCCGATACCGAGATGGTCGAAGCGCTCACCTATCACATGCGCGATCAGCGCGTCACCATGCGCCTCAATGAAGAGGTCGAAAGCGTCGAAGAATTGCCCGACGGAAAGGTCGCTGCCAATCTGGTCAGCAAGAAGCGCATCATTGCCGATGCTCTGCTGTACGCCGTGGGCCGCCAGGGCAACGTTGCCAGCCTGGACCTCCCCGCTGCGGGCATCGAATGCGACGAGCGCGGCCGCATCAAGGTCGACGAAGACTATCGCACCTCGCAGCACCACATCTTCGCGGTAGGCGACGTAATTGGCTTCCCCAGCCTCGCCAGCGTCTCCATGGAGCAGGGCCGCATCGCCAGCGCGCGCGCTTTCGACCTGCCGGTCAAAACCGACCCTGCCGGCTATCCCTACGGCATCTACACCATCCCGCAAATCTCATTTATTGGGAAGACGGAGGAGCAGCTTACCGACGCCGACGTCCCGTACGAAGTCGGCGTAGCCTACTACCGCGAAATGGCCCGCGGCCAAATCAGCGGTCACACCAACGGCCGCCTGAAGCTGCTGTTCCATCGCGAAACGCTCGAATTGCTCGGCGTGCACATCTTCGGCGAAGACGCCGCCGAACTTCTCCACATTGGCCAAGCGGTGTTCACCCTAAAAGGCAAAGTCACCTATTTCATCAACACGGTTTTTAATTACCCGACTTTAGCCGAATGCTACAAAACCGCGGCCTTCAACGGCCTAAACCGCCTCAGCTAGACTACCGATCTACCTCTGAGGCCGGCGGCGTGCAGAGCTGCGTTCCAAATTCCTTTCGCCATCCAGCCAACACAAAATTCAAGGAACAGACGCCGATCTAAAGAGCCCCGAGCTGCCTACAATCTGTACACTCAAATCCCTAGCTCTCGTAGAATGAAGGCTCCTAAATCGTTATCAAAACAAAGGACTTCAAGCTCACTAGAAGGATGACGACTAACGAATGCGGGGATCACCTTTCTAAATAGCCTTCAGGCATCCCCGACCGATTCGCCCCTAGAGCCCACACCGGTTCCCAACCGCCGAAGCCCGGCCGCGAGCCACACGAACCAATTGCCACCAGCAAGCCAATCACGCTACAATCAAGGGTTCCGGAGGAGTGATTTAGTGCTAACGATTCGTCTAGCTCGTATTGGCAAGAAAAAGAAGCCCTTTTACCGTGTCGTAGTCATCGAACGCACCCGTCCGCGAGACGGTCGCGTGCGCGAACTCGTCGGCACCTACGACCCGCTCAAAAAGCCCGCGGAGATCAAGCTCGAGGCGGAGCGCATCAAGTACTGGCTCGGCCAGGGCGCGCAACCCAGCGACACCGTCCGCAGCTTCCTAAAGCGCGAAAAAATCGCTTAAACGCAGCAGCTCGATTTTGGGCGGCCCAATTCATCTGGGCCGCTTTTTCGTGTCTTGGCTCAGCGATCGCGTAAAGAGCGTCTGTTCGGTCAGAAGGAGGCTCACGATCAAAGAACTCGTTAACGTCATCGCCCGCGCCCTTGTAGACCGCCCGGACGAGGTGCGCGTGGACGCCCACGGCGCACCGGTCACGGTGATTGAACTGCGCGTCAATCCTGAAGATCTCGGCAAAATCATCGGCCGCCAGGGCCGCACCGCCAAGTCCATTCGTACGCTGCTTGCGGCCGCCGGCTCCAAGCAGCACAAGCGCTTCACGCTCGAAATCGTCGAAGATTAGCCGTGCCCGAAACTCCCCGCTATTTCGCCGTCGCGCATCTCTTAAAACCTCGTGGCAACAAAGGCGAACTCGCCGCCGAAATCCTCACCGATTTTCCCGAGCGCCTCACAAAGCTCCAGCAAGTGTTTCTCGCGGAGCCCCAAAAGGCCTCCGAGCCGCGGCCCATCACCATTAAAAATTGCTGGCTCAGTCAAAATCATCAGGGCCAAGCCGTCTTTCATTTTGAAAATATTAATTCCATCAACGACGCCGAAAAGCTCCGTGGCCTCGACGTTCTCCTCCCCATCGACCAGCGTGTCTCGCTGCCCGCCGGCCGCTATTTTGTTGCGGATTTAATTGGCTGCGAAGTTTTTGAAGCCGCGTCGCCACAATCCAGACTCGGGCTGGTGGCAGACGTGGAATTTCCCGGCGAGACGCTTCCCGGAACCCCGCTGCTAGTTGTATCCGCCACACCCGAACAGCTACTAATCCCGTTAGCGCAAGACATCTGCACAACAATCGACATCACTGCCCGCCGCATTGAAGTACTCCTACCGGAAGGCCTCCGCGACCTAAATGCGGCAGAGTAAGCGCGAAAGAAGATTCGCGTCGATAAATTAAATGTCGGAGATTTTGTAGCGGCGCAGCGTGCAGCGCCCCAGCTTTCCCGGACATTAGCACCGCAGACGGGTGGTGGTCTTTTAGGTCGCCCCGATCCGGCCGATCATTGATTCAGAGCAATCACTAGTTCACATCGATCGTCGTAACGCTCAGCGCCGGCAGCGTAATCGTAAACGACGTCCCACTCACGGTCATGGTCCCTGTCGCCACAGGTTCCACTTGCCCGCCGCCACTCACCTGCGCTGCTGCAGAACTCGCCGTCATCTGATAAAGGTGCGCCGTCCCGGCGAGGCTCTGCCCGCTAATTTCCGTCAGCTTCGCCGAAGTCGATCGATTAATCGCCACAAACACCGCGCGCCCGGGCGTCCGGCTGTCTAAACTCGCGTACACCATCACGCTGGACACATCGCTCGAAGTCGCTTGCAGCGAAGTATCTCCAAAACACGCGCTAGCTCCATCGAATCCGCGAAACGCGCGAAATCCCGCCAACGCATAGGAATAGGTCCCATTCGGTGGCCAAAAACTCGCCGCAAAAATTCCTTCCATGCCAAAAATTCCCAGGTTGTCGGCCTGTGCAATCGTGCCCGCAATATGATTCCAACCGCCGCTCTCGTATTCCGTCACCGCCAACTTCATCCCCGGATTTTCCGCGTTAATCTTCGCCTGCAATCGCCCCAGAATATTGATCGGGGTGTTGCCGAGCGTTTCGTAAATCCAGGGATTGCTGTTCCCCGCGTCATTCCACGTCGGATCCCACAGATTGCGCGGGCTCTGCACGATCAGCTGCACCTGAGCGTCCGTCAAGGTCGTTCCCGTCAAATCCAGAATCCGCGTTCCGTTCACGTCGTAGTCTTCCGCGTACCAGTGGAAGTCATAAACGTCCACCAGCGGCTTCCCATACGTTGCCGACGCGGCGTTGATTGCCGTTAGATATTTGTCAGGAAACCAATTCGCTCCGTTCGGTGTAGGATTCAGTGCACCTTGCCAGCTATAAATCCCCTCAAATCCGTAGTGCACCGGGCCAAAAATTATCACATTCGGAAACTGATCTTTCAGCGCTTCGGTCAGCGTAATTGTCTTGCTGATGTACGTGTCCGGATTCACCAAATTGGGGCCTTGCACTTCAAGGTGCGTCGAATTCCACAGCTCGGGCTCATTATCCAAATCGATGAACGTGGGATGCGTGGTTGGACTTGTACCGAAAATGCCCTGTCCCGCAAATTTCTGGTCCAGCGCCCAGATGAATTCGTCCATATATACGTTGGCGTCGGTGGTCGGAGGAGTCAGCGTGAACGGCGCCGAAGAAACCGTGCTCTTTTTGTCCACCACGGTTTTGAAGCGCGTCAAATCCGGCGGATTCGCCACGCTCACCGGACCGTTTTCATCGCCAGCCACGAGTCCCTGCAACTGAAACGTCACCAAACTCGCTAGCCCGTTTGCCTGATCGCCGGCAATGAAATTCCGCACCGCTTCCGCGGCCACGTTGCTGCTGCTCAAATAATCGTCGTTCTCGTACAGATAATCGCTGCCCGCGTTCGATGCGTTGGTCTCCCAGTTGTACGCCGTCCAGCGGTTTCCGCCATCGCGATCAAACGTCAGCAGCGGCGGCGCGCCGGTATTTCCGGAATAAAAATTCGTGCCGTAAATGTAAGGCGAAATCGCGTGTGTGCTTGTCGGGTCAATTGTAACAGTTACGTCCGGCGCGGCCCCCGCGGGCGTTGCACTCGCTTGTGCCGAGTTTGCACTCTCGCCCGCCGAATTCACCGCCGAGACCACGTAATAATAAGTCGCCCCGTTGGTCAGCCCTGGGTCCGTGTAATTCGTCGTCGGCGGCGCAGAAATTTGCGTATACGGCCCGCCGCTAACCGTCGCGCGTTTCACGTTGTAGCTTGTTGCTGCGGTACTTGCGTTCCACATCAGGCTCACTTGCGCATTCCCAGCCGTCGCAGTGACTCCGGTCGGTGCGCCTGGAATGGTGATCGGCGCGGCAGGCGTAGCGTTAGCCTCCGCGGAGTTTGCGCTCTCTCCGGCAGAATTCAGGGCCGAGACAACGTAAAAATATTTCGTGCCGTTCGTCAGGCCACTATCCAGGTAATTTGCGGCCGACGGCGCAGCAATTTGTGTGTACGGTCCGCCGCTCACGGCGGAGCGCTTTACGTGATAGCTCGTTGCTCCGGTACTCGTATTCCAGGCCAGGCTCACCTGCGCATTCCGAGCCGTTGCAGACAGTCCCATCGGTTCGGCTGGAATGGTAATCGGCGCGGAGGGGGTCGCACTAGCCTCTGCCGAATTTGCGCTCTCACCGGCCGAATCCACCGCCGAAACCACATAAAAATATTTTGTGCCGTTCGTCACTCCGCTGTCTGCAAAGTTCGGCGCAGGGGGCGCAGCGACTTGCGTATACGGTCCGCCGCTGACCGTTGCGCGCTTTACGTGATAGTTGGTGGCGCCGGCGCTGGCGGTCCATGTCAGCACCACTTGCGCATTGCCGGCGTTGGCGGTTAGTCCGGCAGGTGCAGATGGAATCGTTATCGGAGCCGCTGGCGTCGCGCTCGTCTCGGCCGAATTCGCGCTCTCGCCTTTCGCGTTCACCGCGGACGCCACATAAAAATATTTCGTTCCGTTCGTCAAGCCAGTATCAACAAAGGCGGTCGAACTCGGCGTGGCAATTTGTGCATACGGCCCGCCGCTCGCCGTCCCGCGCTTCACGTGATAGCTGGTCGCGCCAGTGCTGGCGCTCCACGCCAGGCTGACCTGCGCGTTCCCCGCCGTGGCGGTCATCCCGGAAGGCACCGCCGGAACGCTCTCCGTCGTGCCAGTCCCCGATGATCCGCTGCCGCCGGCCGCGACACACCCCGCCAGTCCGGCCCCCAGCACCGCGGTGCACACCAGACACGCAATCGTCAGCCACGCATTTTGTAGGAACATGAGCGGTCGAGTCCCTCTGGCTGGGACGCCGGAAGGTATTTCCCGTATAACAGAGAGTAGTTTGCGGAATTCGCGCTCACAAGCTGTCCGCTAGGACAGATTCCGACGCTGGCCCGAAGTACTCCCGATCCAAATAGTTTGCGAAACCGTTACGCCGCGCGATGGCGGCGATTTTAAGTATTGGCTACACTGGCAATACATGCGCTTTGACCTCATCACGATCTTTCCAGAGTTTTTCACTGGGCCGCTCGACCACGGCATCGTACGCCGCGCGCGCGAAACGGAGCTGGTCCAAGTAAATATTCAGGATTTGCGGGAATTTACGAAGGATAAGCATCGCACCGTGGACGATCGCCCTTTCGGCGGCGGTGAAGGCATGGTCCTGAAGCCCGCGCCGCTTTTCGAAGCCGTGGAATCACTGCTCGGTAGACCCGTTGGCGATGCCGCTACGCCGCTTGCGCCTGATCCGCAAACCGCCATCGTCCTGCTCTCCGCCGCGGGCCAGCCTTTCCATCAAGAAACAGCGCGCCGTTTTGCCAAGCTCGATCGCATTCTGTTTATCTGCGGCCGCTATGAAGGCGTGGACGAACGTGTGGCGAAGCATCTCGCCACCGACGAAATCTCCATCGGCGATTACGTTCTGAGCGGCGGCGAACTGGCCGCGATGCTCATTCTCGATTCTGTCACGCGACTGCTTCCCGGCGCGCTCGGCAACGAAGCGTCTTCGCAAAATGAATCGTTCGCGGCGCCGCCGGAAGCCTTGGAAGCCGCAAAGAGCCGCTCTTTGACAACGACGAGAGAATCAGCGGAAGCCAACCGCCAGCATCTACTGCTCGATTTCCCGCACTACACCCGTCCGGCGGAATATCGCGGATGGACCGTCCCCGAAGTTTTAATCGGCGGCAACCACGCGGAGGTCGCCAAATGGCGCAGCCAAGCCGCGCTCGAAAAGACCCGGCGCAATCGTCCGGACCTGTTAGAACGCAGTTGAACTGAATCTGGCGGCTGTTTTCTTTTGCCCAGTCGCCGTACAATTGCCCCACTTTAGTCGCGATGCTGAATTGACGGGAGTTACCCGTGGCAGATTCCCACCCGGTTTGGTCCGGACGGCTCCTCTTTTTGTTCGCCAGCGCGTTGTGTCTGGCGCTCCCAGCGCGAACCTTGGCCGCGACTCTCTACGGAAACGTCTATTCCGAGTCCACGAATCAAGGCATCATGCATGCCATCGTCCAGCTCTGCGATGCAGGTGGCACTCGCCTGCAGGATTCCGTGACCGACGATTCCGGAAAATTTGTTTTCGCCGGAATTCCCACGGGTGGCTACATTCTGAAGGTTTCATCTCCCGGCTACCTTCCGAGCGACACGGAAGTCACCCTGGACTTTGCCACCGGCCGCGGCGTATCAGTTTTTTTGCGTCCGGAGGGTAACAAATCCAGCCACATGGCCGGCGCCTCGGCAATTTCTGAACACGAATTGTCTATGCCCGCCCCCGCCAGAAAAGATATGGAGGCAGGGCAGAAAAAACTTTACGCGGACAAAAATCCGGCGGGAGCCTTGCGCGATTTTCAGGCAGCGGTGGCTAAAGCTCCGGATTACTACGAAGCGTTTTATCAGCTGGGTTTGACGTATCTCGCACTGCAGAATCCGGCGGAAGCGGAAAAAAGCCTGCAGGCGGCCGTTACCGTAAGCCAGGGAAAATTTGCCGACGCCGATCTGGCCCTGGCTGCGCTTTGGCTGTCGCGACACGACAGCGCGCGTGGCGAGCCGTTGCTGCTGCATGGCCTCGACTTGAAACCTGATTCCTGGTCGGGATATTTCCAACTCGGACGGCTCGAGCTGTATCGCAATCATCTCGGCCCCGCCCTGCGAGCGGCGGAAAAAGCCCAATCGCTCGCACCAGAACAAGCCATGACATACCGCCTGCTTTCGCTCATTCACATGCGCCAGAAAAACGATCCTGCCACCTTGGCGGATTTGGATGCGTATCTCCGGCTCGACCCAGACAGCCCGGAAGCGGCTACCGCGAAAAAAATCCGCGCCGATATTCAGCAGCGCATGGCCGCCGCGGGATCGCCACCGGCGCCGAATTCCAATCCGCAGTGACCGGCAAATCCCCAATTGAGTCCCCGTTTCGCGAAATTCGCCAGCACCAATTTCGATCTCCTCGGTAACTCTTGCCGAGATAGGACATCTCAAGAGATGATGAATTGCGTTCCAGAAAAGAAGGCCAACACAGAATGAGCACCGTATCCAACGGCGACAACAAGCAGCAGCTCGAAAAACCGATCGCTCTTTATTACGAACACCCTGACTGGTTCCGTCCGCTGTTCGAGCAGCTCGATGAACGCGGCGTGCCCTGGCTGAAGATCCACGCGCGCGATCATCACTATGACGTGGCCTCACGCGAACAAGAATATTCTTTGCTTTTCAATCGCATGAGTCCCTCGGCTTGGCAGCGCGGTCTCGGCCACTGCATTTTCTACACTTTGAATTATCTGGCGCACCTCGAAGCAAAAGGTTTGCGCGTAGTCAACGGTCACCGCTGCTTCGCGCACGAAATTTCGAAAGCCCAACAACTCACCAATCTGGAAAAGCTGGGATTGCCTTATCCAAAGGCCATGGTGATCAATCATCCCTCGCAAGCCTTGGCCGCGGCCGCGCAAATCGGCTATCCGGTCGTCATTAAGCCCAACATCGGCGGTAGCGGCGCCGGGATTGAGCGCTTCAGTTCTCCGCAAGCCTTGAGCGCCGCGGTAAACGAAAATCGCTTGTACTTTGGCATCGACTCTACCGCGCTGGTGCAAGAAGCCTTCAACGCACGCGACGGAATCATCACCCGGGTCGAAGTGATTGGCGGCAAGTTTATTTATGCCATCAAGATTCACATCACCGGCGACAGTTTCAACTTGTGTCCCGCGGATATTTGCCAGAACACGAAGGGCGAAGAACTCACGCGCATCGCTTGTCCGGTCGATGCGCCGAAAACCGGCATGACCGTTGAGGGCTACGATCCGCCGCGACAGGTGATCGAAGACGTCGAGCGCATCATGGCTCTCGGCAACGTGGAAGTTGGCGGCATCGAATACGTTGTTGACGATCGCACCGGCCGTCAGCTCTACTATGATGTGAACGCGCTCTCCAATTTCGTGGCCGATCCGGTGCGCATCGTCGGCTTCAATCCCTACTCCCGCCTCGCGGATTTTTTAATCGCCGAAGCTGCGAAACACGAAGCGCATAACGCAACGAAGGCTTCGGCGGTCGTTTCTGCTGCGCCCGCCTCCATTGCGAAGGTGCCCGCATGAGATACGGTTACTGGCTCCCCGTCTTCGGCGGCTGGCTGCGCAACATCGTTGACGAGAATATGCCGCCGACCTGGCCTTACGTAAAGCGCGTGGCGCAGCGCAGTGAAGAGCTTGGCTTTGATTGCACGCTGGTAGCGGAATTAAATCTCAACGACATCAAGGGCCCGTTGGCGCCGTCGCTGGACGCGTTTTCGACGGCCGCGGCGTTGGCTGCCGTCACCGCACGAATCGAACTGATGGTGGCCGTCCGTCCCACCTTTCATCTTCCGGCGTTGCTCGCCAAGCAAGCCGCCAACATCGATCACATCAGCAATGGGCGCCTCACGCTAAATGTGGTTTCTTCCTGGTGGGCCGACGAAGCGCGCAAATACGGCGTGCATTTCGAGCAGCACGACGATCGCTATGCCCGCACCAGCGAATGGCTGGACGTACTCGACGGCGTCTGGAAACAGAACAATTTTTCCTTCACCGGAAAGTACTACCGCGTGGATGACAACATCCTCGCGCCGAAGCCGCTGTCGAAACCGCGTCCCAGGCTTTACGCTGGAGGCGAATCCACCGCCGCCAAGGAACTAATCGCCGAAAAATGCGACGCCTATCTGATGCACGGCGATCCGCCGGAACGCGTCGCCGAGAAAATCGCGGACCTGAGGTCCCGCCGCGCCAAACACAATCTTCCGCCGATGAAATTCGGGGTGGCCGGCTACACCATCGTTCGCGAAACCGAACGCGAAGCCCATGATGAACTTCGCCGCATCACGGACGTGCATCAATCCGCTGCAGGCTACGCCAACTACCAGCAATGGTTGGCCGGCACGCAACTGGAGCAGAAAGTTTCCCTGGAGGACTATTCCGTAAGCAATCGCGGGCTGCGCAGCGGGTTGGTGGGCACCGCCGAGCAAGTCTCCGAGCGCCTGGCCGCCTTTGAAGCCGCCGGCGTTGATTTGGTGTTGCTGCAATTCAGCCCGCAACTGGAAGAAATGGAGCGGTTCGCGAGCTCGGTGATTCGGAAGCCCGCGCCAGCGTCCGCT
>JBEKVU010000086.1:0-11309 GCA_049513775.1 Candidatus Acidiferrum sp. | reverse complement strand
CGTACTGGAATACGCGCGGAAAAACCACCAGCGCAATCGCCACAGAGACGGGGCCGCCGGCGTAGACGAGTCCCAAGCCGAGAATGGCGGCGGGCAGACTGATGAACAGGCCGCTAAGGCCAGCGGTGAAAACTTCGTAGGCTTTCCAGCGAAAAAGGAGCGAGGGCAGGGCGAGAAAAAAGCCGAGGAGCCAGCCGGCGGTGACGCCGACAGCGACGCTTTCCAAGGTGACGGGAAGACGCTCGGCAAAGAGTTCCGAGACCGGACGAGCGAACGAAGTGGAAACGCCTAAATCGCCTTGGAAGAGGCCCGCAAGATAACCGCGATAGTAGGCAAAAATATTGTTCTGCGCGGCGTGTGACTGGCGAAGAACTTCGATGCTTTGCTCGCTTAAGCGCGTATCCAGTACGCGTTCATCAACGCCGAAGCCCGGCGCGAGACGCACCAGGGTGGCGCCCAGCAATCCACCCAGCAGGATAGTGAGCGCTAATCGGAGAACGTGCTTTGGAAGCGCGCGCAGCCACATTGGTATGCAACCTGAATGCTCTCCAATTAGTGTACGGCGAGAGATTGTGTGTGCAGATTGAGGAGCGGGCTGGTCGTGCGCAAGTCGTTACGATGTTTTTGCTTTTTGGAGTACATGCGGCGGTCGGCTTCGACGAGGAGTTGCTCGGCGTCGACGGCATCATCGGGATAGAAGGCTTCGCCGATGCTGAGGGAGACCACGTCCTGGCCGCAGACTTCACGGCCCGCGGCAGCGGCCAGCACGCTGAGTTGCGCGGCTTTTTTGGCCACGGCGTCGGCGGAAAGGCCGGGCATGACCAGCACAAATTCGTCGCCGCCCATGCGGGCGACGTAATCGTATTCGCGACAGGTTTCCTTGAGCTTGTCGGCGAACAGCCGCAGCACGCGGTTGCCTTCGAGGTGGCCAAAGCGGTCGTTGACCTGTTTGAACCCGTCAAGGTCGCAGACGAAAACGGTGAGGCCGCCGCTGCTGCGCTTGGCGCGGGCCAGCTCGCTATCGAGATGCAGGAACAGCGAGCGGGCGTTCGGGAGGCCGGTGAGATAGTCCGTAGTGGCAGAATCTTCGGCAACGCGATACTTCAGGGCGTTTTGCATGGTGAGCGCAAGCTTGGAGCTAATAGCCATGAGGATGCGCAGCTGATCACGGGAGAAGGCATCGACTTCCGGGCGGTAGAGCGTGAGCACGCCGACGACCCCTTCGGTGCCTTCAAGGGGAATGGACAGCGCGGAACGCAGCGCGCCGGTCTTCGACTGCGGATCGCTGAGGTAACCGGGTTCGAGCGAAGGATCGCCGTTGACGATGCACTTGCGATTTTCCGCCACCCAGCCGGAGATGCCGCTGCCGATCGGAATGCGCAGCGAAGAGAGCGTGCGAAAATTATTGCCGCCAACATATTGTGGGAGCAGCTCGCCGTTGCTGGCGGCGTAGATGGCGATGGAGTCGTAGGGGATCAGGTGTTTCAGGCGCACGGCGAGGACGGAAAGCGTTTCGTCGAGGCTCAGCGAGTTGCCGAGGTCGTGGCTGAGCTCGAAGAGCATTTGCACTTCTTGGCGCGCGGCGGCGATGGAAGCGAGGAAGTCGACGGAAGTGCCATTGCCCGAGCGCGGCAGGGGAATGCTGCGCTCGAAGCCGGAGGCTGGGGCTTTGCCGTTGGCGACTTTCAGGTCCACCGAGAGCTTGGCGCGTTCGGCGGTTTGCTTGGTGGCCATGCGCTCGAGTTCGACATAGCGGCGCTGCAAAATGTCGACAATCTGCGGGTCGTACTGCGAGCCCGAGCCGGCGGCGACTACGGCCATAGCTTCGTCGAGCGGAAGCGCTTTGCGATATTTGCGGTCGGAGGCTACCGCGTCCAGGCAATCGACTACTGAAAGGATACGCGCGCCGATGGGAATTTCTTCGCCCTTTAAACCTTGCGGATAACCAGAGCCATCCCATTTTTCATGATGCGCGCGAACGATGGGCACCACCGGATAAGGAAATTGTACCTGCTCGAGAATTTCGCCGCCGACGATGGGGTGAATCTTCATCTTTTCAAACTCTTCGACGGTGAGGCGGCCAGGCTTGGAGAGAATATGCTCGGGCACAGCGAGCTTGCCAATATCATGCAAGACGGAAGCAGCGCGCAGGGCGTTGAGTTCGCTTTCGTCGAGACCGAGTTCGCGGCCGAGCTCCACGGCGTAGACGCGCACGCGCTGAAGGTGCGAGTGCGTCATCTGATCTTTGGCTTCGATGGCCAGCGCGAGGGCTTCGATGGTGCGCATGTGCAGGCTGGCCACTTCTTCGACGTGTTTTTTCTCGCCGTCCAGCAGGCCGAGGTACACGCTGTACGAGCGGTAGATGGAATAGATGACCGGCATCACCAGCAGCGAGCTCTGCCACCCGGCGTAATGCTGGACGAGGCTGGTCAGCGCGGCAATCGCGGCTCCGGCCAGATAATACGGAAAAGACCAGAAGTAGCACTCCGACCAGATTTTGCGGAGCGACTTGCCTTCGGTGAGCGCAATGATGCAAGAGACGGGCGCGGTGTTGAGAACGAAGAAAACGGTGGCCGCGAGAATCAGCATCAGCGGCGGGCTGTTGCGCAGGATCCCCGCGCTTTCTCGATAGGCATAGGCGGCCACGCCCACGGCCGTAGACATGCTGGAGACATTGAACAAAACTTGCACCGCTTTGGGCCGCGTGCGCGTTTTCCAATAACACTGCACGAGCGTGCCGGCTAGGCTGATCATCAGAGTCTCGGCGATGCTGAGCTCATGAATTCCGATGAGGATGAAAAGGAAAATGACGGACATGGTGCCCGTCACACCCGGCAATTTGATCTTCATGCCAGAAGCCAGCATGGCCAGGATGAAATAACAGATAAATGGGCCGAGATCCGGCCAAGATGCGCGGTACAGTCCCATCAACATGACCGCACATCCGCAAACGATCGTGGTGGCTATGAACGCACGCGCAGAGCTAGAAAGCGGTTTCATCGAGCAGCCGTCCTCGCGAGAAGGAATGCATGTGGCTGGCCAAGACGGTACGCGCGAGGCGGCGAAGCGCTTGGCACGCGGGATCAATCACTTAGAGGTGGGCCGGAGACGGATGGCGCGCGAGGCCGTCGGGGAGGTGGACAAGAAGTCTCGCAAGATGTGCCAGGTTGTCCCATCTGGGAGTTCTGATGACGCGACGCGAATTGGCTAGCTCATTCTATTTAAACGAGTTACAGTCAGTACTAAGGTTCTAGACCGCCAGCCTGTCCGTACTATGGACCGCCTATCCGCCGGACCATATTGTCTGACCTATGAACGGCACGATCGAAGTCCAACCGGAGATGTCATTCCTTGGAACCCCGGCGGTAATTCGCAGCGCGAGCATGCAACAGCTGATGCAGCGGGTGCCGCGCATTGCGCAAAGTGGCGCGGCGGTGCTGGTGACCGGCGAAAGTGGCGTAGGCAAGGAAATCGTATCCAAAGCGATCCATCAGCACTCTTTGCGTTGCAGCATGCCCTGGGTGGACGTCAATTGCGGCGCCTTGCCCGAGCATCTGGTTGAAAGCGAACTGTTTGGCTATGAAAAAGGCGCCTTCAGCGGCGCCGAAGTGGCGAAGAAGGGCTTGTTTGAGCTGGCCCATGAGGGCACGCTCTTCCTCGACGAAGTCGGGGAACTTGACGCGCGCATGCAAGTGAAGCTGTTACGCGTTCTGGACGGCGCTCCGTATTACAAACTCGGGGGCACGAAAAAGACTGCTGTCAACGTGCGCATTATTACCGCGACGAATCAGGATCTTGAAGAAGCGATTGGATTGGGCCGTTTTCGCGCCGATTTGTACCATCGCCTCTGCGAAGTGAAAGTTCACGTTGCGCCGCTCCGTGAGCGTTCGGAAGACATTTTGCCCCTCGCCGAATTTTTCCTGGCGCAGCACGGCTGTTCGTTGCGATTCTCGGCTGAAGCCAGCGCCGCGCTCATGGCGCATTCCTGGAGCGGAAACGTGCGGGAGCTGCGCAACGTAGTGATTCGCGCGGCAATATTCGCGTCGGATGGGTGTATCGGGTTGAAGGATCTTCCGGACGGGTTTGCCAGCGGATCGTTCCGTGTACCTGCCTCGGAGGGATCGACGCTTGAAGAAGTCGAGCGCCGCATGATTTTGCAGGCTCTCGACCGAACGGGCGGACAACAAGGGAAGGCGGCGGAATCGCTGGGGATTTCCCGGCGCACGTTGAGCCGCAAGCTTAAGATCTATTCGGCTAAAGAAAGCTCCGCGGGTTTGGCCGCCTGCTAGTCGGCCGAGGGCGAGAGGTCGCTTTTTTCGCCATCCACGTAGTAGCGTTCACCACGTCAGCGCTCGCCTCGCTAGCTCTCGTGATCGTTTCCTATTCCATTTATTTTCTGTCTGATACGGAGGCCTATTTTCGCTTCCGAGGCCTTCGTTTCTCCCTGCGTTGCGGCTTGATTCCCGGTTCGACGCACTGCATTTGCCGACTTCGCTGACAAGTTGGCCTCTCCTTATAACTATAAGAAAAAGAAGCGCTTACTTGAGCGCCCGTATCGCTCGGGCAGGTTGACTGGGACAACTTGTCCAGTCGAACACGGAGTCATTTTGAGCTAACGCCTTACTTTTTATAAGTTTACCCAGCCTGTACGGGTTGGCAGGACGGTTGCAATCTCTTCGGCGTCGGAAACTTCGGCGCGAGAGTGTGGGTCCCTCTTCGCGACACTTGCGCCGCAAAGCATGGGAATCGTTCAGGAGAACTTCGGTGATCGACCATAGCGCGGAAAATAAAATGCCCAGTCCGCAGCGCGCCCTGCGCGGCGCCGGTTGGGGCACCCGTTTGCTGGTGCTGCTATTCTTCGTTCTCTTTGCTGGAGCGCCCCTGCTGGCCAGCAGCGAGAAAGTTTCCCAGAGCCTGAAGACCGTCGATCCCTCCTCGACCGTAAACGTGGTGATTCATTTCAAGCAGGCGCCCACCGCGGAACAGCATCAGATGATTCAGAGCCTGGGCGGCGAACTTAACAACGTTTCGGCCGCCACCAGCGGCGACAAGAACGCCGAAGCCTATACGCTCCCGGCGAGCGCGCTCGACGAAGTGGCCAAAGATGCCAACGTCCTCTCGATCATGCGCGACGATTCGGCAGGAACAGCGAACTCGGCAGCGAACGCTTCTTTGACGCCGCAACAGAAAATCTCGCAAGACTTGCAGAGCCTGGATCCTTCGACGACCGCCAACGTAATCGTGCAATATGTTGACGGCCCCACGGACGAAAACCATCAAGCGGTTACGGATCAAGGCGGTTCGCACCTTGGGGACTTAGGAGTGGTGAAAGGTGCGGTTTACTCGGTTCCCGTAAGCGCCTTGTCGCAGATCGCGCAGAATCCCAACGTGGCCTACATTTCGCTGGACCGCCCCGTGCAGCGGATGATGGACCACTACAATTACGCGGTGAACGATAACGTGGCGTTCAGCGCGGGCTGGGATGGCACGGGCGTGGGCGTGGCGGTCATCGACAGCGGAGTGTACAGCCATCCCGATCTGAACACCTACAATGGAAAGTCTTCGCGCATCGTGTACAGCCAAAGCTTTGTGCCGCTCGACTCCAACACTTCGGACGAGTATGGACACGGCACACACGTCGCGGGCATTTTGGGCGGCAACGGAGCCAGTTCGCAGAGCACTTCGAGCAACTACCCCACGCAGTATCAAGGTATCGCGCCCAACGTATCGATCGTGAATCTGCGCGTGCTGGATTCATTGGGTTGCAGCACGGACAGCGTGGTCATCGCGGCGATCCAACAAGCCATCCAACTAAAGAACACGTATAACATCCGGGTAATCAATCTATCTTTAGGCCGCCCGGTCTTTGAATCCTACACCGTCGATCCTCTCGACCAGGCGGTCGAGGCCGCTTGGAAGGCCGGCATCGTGGTGGTCGTCGCGGCGGGCAATTCCGGCCGTGACAATATTTTTAGCGAAAATGGGTACGGGACGATTGGCGTCCCGGGCAACGACCCGTATGTCATCACCGTAGGCGCAACGAGCGTCGTATCTCCCTACACGGAAGCTAACGAGCAGATCGCCAGCTATAGCTCGAAGGGTCCCACGCTCATCGATCACATCGTGAAGCCCGACCTCGTCGCTCCCGGCAACAACATTACTTCCTTGCTAGCACCGGGAACGACCTTGACCACGGGCTTTCCGCAGTTTGCTGTGTTCCCCTGCAACAATGCGGGGAGCACCTGCAGCAGCGCGTATGGAACGCCTGCTTACTTCATGCTGAGCGGCACCAGCATGGCGACCCCAGTGGTCAGCGGCGCGGCGGCGCTACTGCTTCAGCAGAATCCCGCGCTCACGCCCGATCAGGTTAAAGCGCGGCTGATGATCTCCGCGTACAAAGGCTACCAACACTACGCGCAAGCGATCGCACAGTTTACGGGCGTGGCCTTCAGTGAGCAGCACGATATTTTTGCCGTGGGCACAGGCGAGCTGGACGTACAAGCAGCATTGTCCAA
The DNA here is from genome assembly GCA_049513775.1 of Candidatus Acidiferrum sp. Classification (GTDB taxonomy): domain Bacteria; phylum Acidobacteriota; class Terriglobia; order Acidiferrales; family UBA7541; genus Acidiferrum. The sequence continues at coordinate 4,794 of JBEKVU010000086.1, read as the reverse complement.
CACCGCCGTTGCTCCAGCCACGGTGGGCGCCGCCTTGTCGCCGACCGTCACGATCAATCCCAAGAACGGCAACATCACCCTCACGACCAGTCCCGCCTCGGTCATTTGGGGCAACTCGGTCATTTGGGGCAATGCGGTGGTCTGGGGCAACTCTGTGTTGAGTGGACTTGACCCACTCACTGGACTATCCGTGATTTGGGGTAACTCCGTGATCTGGGGTAACTCCACCGACTCAGCCTTCAGCGTCATCTGGGCCAACAGCGTCATCTGGGGCAACTCCGCGACTACGGCCCTCGATGTGGCTGCGGGCGGAGACTCGAACTAGTAGGTTAGCGAAACGACGAAAGGAGACGACAATGAATAACTTCGCTAAAACCTACATCACCTGCGTAATCACGACCGGCTTCGCGCTCTTGAGCTTCGGCGTAGTGCAGTGGAACTCCGCCGACCCCGCCAGCTTTATCGCCTTTCTACTGCTTGGCGCACTGGCGGCCACCTGGAAAGTGAAACTTCCGGGCATCACCGGAAACATCTCCGGCAGCTTCTTGTTCATCTTGATCGGCGTAGCGGCCTTCAGTTTTTCCGAGACCGCCGTCCTGGCGGCCGCTGCCGCGTTGGTGCAGTGTTTCTGGGGCGTGAAGAAGAATCCTTTGCCGGTGCAGGTGGCCTTTAACGTAGCCATGTTGACGACCAGCGCGGGTGCCGCCTGGCTCGGCGCGCACGCCATCTCGGAGAGGTTGGCGCACAACTCTCTGATCCTATTGCTCGTGCCCGCCGCGATCATTTTCTTCCTGTGCGACACAGGACTTGTTTCCGGCGTCATCGCACTGGTCGAGGGCAAGAGCTTCATCGCGACCTGGCGCGAATGCAACGGCTGGTCGCTGCCCTACTATATTCTCGGCGCCGGGCTCGCGGCGATGATCACGGTTTCCGGCCGCGCCACAGGCTGGATCGCATCGCTGTTCATCGTGCCGGCGATGTACCCGCTGTATGCTTACTTCCGCTCCTATGTGGAGAGAGCTACGCAAGAGCGTATGCAAATCCACGTAGACGATCACGACCACGAGATGGTCGTCTCCACACGTTAACGACGCAGCTGCAAATCGTCTGACTAAGTGCGGACTTCGGCCCGCCTGCGGGCCGCCCCGGTAGTTTCCCGCGCCGTTCAAAAAATAAACTGGTCGGCAAACGCAAGGGAAGCCGCAAACTCTTAGAATGCCGCTTCCTATAAAGCGAGCCAGCGATCTCTAGGAGGGCCAACTCATGGATAAAATTTTCCCAGTGATTGCGGGTACGCTGGTGGGCGGAGTGGCGGTGGCTGTTCTCAGAAAATTATTGGCGCAGAAATCCCCGGCAAGATCAAATACGCTCGACTCTCGACCGGAAAAGGCGGACGCGCGTTACGCAAATGTTCCGGCTAAAGTGCGGCAAGCCATTGAGCGCGGTCAGAAGATCGACGCGATCCGGTTCTACCGGGAGTCGACTGGAGTCGGATTGAAAGAGGCCAAAGAGTACATCGAGGAGACGATGCGACGGTAGCGAAAGGCTCGGTGACGGCGGAGAATACGGTCTAGAGCGCGTCAAAGACGCGTTTCGTCGTGCTGCTGCGCTTTGTAGGCTTTTGCTAGTTCGCGGGCGATGATGAGTAGCTGGATCTCGGTGGCGCCCTCGTAGATGCGGAGGGGGCGTATTTCGCGGTAAAGACGCTCGACTGGGTGGCCCTTCATGACGCCTAGCGCGCCAAAGATTTGGACTGCGGAATCGATCACCCGCTGGGCGCTTTCGGTGGCGGCCATTTTGGCCATGGCGGCTTCAGCGGTGACGGAGACACCCTGGTCCCGGAGCCAGGCGGCGCGATAGGTGAGCAAGGCTGCGGCATCTATGTGGGTGGCCATTTCGGCCAACTTGGCCTGCGTCGATTGAAAATCGAAGAGAAGATTACCGAACACTCGCCGCGACAACGCGCGCTGGAGTGCATGTCGCAGAGCGCTGCGTGCGAAGCCAGTGGCTGCCGCGGCCACCGAAGTGCGAAAGACATCCAGTGTGGCCATGGCAATCTTGAAACCCTGGCCGGCGAGGCCAATGCGCTGCGCCGAGGGGACACGGCAGTTCTTAAAGGTGATGCGGGCGAGTGGATGCGGCGCCATAACGGCCATCGATTCGGCAACGGAGAAACCTGGGGTATTGGCGTCGATAATGAACGCCGAGATTCCGCGAGCGCCCGGTGCTTCGCCGGTGCGAGCGAAGGTGACGTAGAAATCGGCTAGGCCGCCGTTGGAGATCCACGTCTTCTCACCGTCTAAACTGTAGTAGTCGCCATCAAGACGCGCGGCGCATTGCAAAGCTGCCGGATCGGAGCCGGCATCGGTTTCGGAAAGAGCGAATGCGGCTATCGTATTGCCTTGCGCCACCGCGGGAAGATACCGCTGCTTCTGAGCGGCGTCGCCAAACAGACTGATCGCTCCGGAACCAAGGCCCTGCATGGCGAAAGCGAAATCGGCGAGGCCGGAGTGTTCGGCGAGGCCTTCGCGGAGCAGGCAAAGAGAGCGAGTGTCAATGACGTCATGCGCGGCGCCGTAAGACTTTCCGGCAATGGCGTATTTCAACCAACCCTGGCTACCGAGCTGGCGGACGAGGGCGCGGCAGGTTCCCGCGACATCGCCTTCTTCCTCGTGTGCGATGTTCGCCGAACCCCAACTGGAAAGCGCCGACGCCAGCTCTTTGTGACGCAGTTCGAAAAAGGGCCAGTCCAAGTGGCTGTGACTAGTCATGAGCGCACAGAGATTCCTTAGACGGCATATTTGGCGCGCAGATCTTTCTTGAGCACTTTTCCGGTGCCCGTCTTGGGCAAATTTTCGAGAAACTCCACCGAGCGCGGAACTTTGAAACGCGCAAGGCGAAACCTGCAGAAATCGATGATTTCTTGTTCGCTGGCGAAAGCCTCCGGTTTCAACACCAAGAGGGCTTTGGGTACCTCTCCCCACTTTTCGTCGGGAACAGGAATCACCGCGGCTTCGGCGATGGCTGGATGCGTGAGCAAAATGTTTTCCAGTTCGAGCGAGGACACATTCTCGCCGCCGCTGATAATGAAGTCGGACATGCGGTCAACGATGAGCAGGTAACCGTCCTTGTCGACGACGGCCATGTCTCCGGTGTACAGCCAGCCGTCGCGAATGGCGTTGGCAGTGGCCTCCGGCTTGCCCCAATAGCCGGCCATGACGCCATCACTGCGGGCGATAATTTCGCCGACCGTCGAACCGTCGCGCGGGACATCGTGGCCTTCGAAATCGATAACGCGAACTTCCACGCCGGGTAGGGGAAACCCCGTCATGGCTTGCTTTTCACGGCGCGTTTCGCCGCTCCAGCCGGAATCGTGTTTGACCAACGCCATGGTGAGTGAAGGTGAGGCCTCGGTCAGGCCGTACGCACAGAAACAACTGCCTCCGAGTTTTTCTTCAATGTCGCGAATCATCGTAGGCGGAGGGGGTGAGCCGCCGACGCGGATGCGTTCGAGACTCTTCAAATCGAACTCGGTGCGATCCGCCGCGGCAAGCAGCGTGGCGGCCATGGTAGGAACGAGATTGATGGACGTCACGCGCTCCTGCTCGATCAGACGGAAAACCTCGGTGGGACGAAAGCGTGGAATCATGACGTGGACGACGCCCAGGTAGGAGTAGTGCACGGTGCCCCAGCCATTGACGTGAAACAGCGGGATGGTATGCAGATGAACGGTCAGGCGCGTGGGATTTAGCGTGAGGCAATAATGTATCGCGTGGAGATAAATGTTGCGGTGCGTGAGCATTACGCCTTTGGGATTGGCGGTGGTGCCGCTGGTATAAAACATTTCAGCGACAGCATCTTCGTCGACGTCCATGAGGTTGGCGCGGTAAGGCGTGGCGGACGCCAAAGCTTGTTCGTAGTTTTGCGGTGACAGCCAATCTCGTTCTGGCGCGAGTTCATCGAGAACCACAATCGTCTCAAGTGAAGGGACGTTTACCTGGAAGGTTTCGACGGTTTCGAGGAAGGCGGCCTCGAAGAAGAGCACCTTCGCGCGGGCATCGTTGAGGATGTAGGCGAGCTCCCCGGGGACAAGGCGGGTATTGACCGGCACAAAAATGGCGCCCACCTCGGGAATTGCGTAGTAAGCCTCAAGGTATCGATGGCAATTCAGACTGAGGAACGCCACGCGATCGCCCTTTTGCACGCCCATTTTCCGCAGGGCGCCGGCCAACAGACTGACGCGGTACGCAAACTGTTCGTAGGTGAAACGCTCGTTGCCACAAACGATAGCCGTCCTGCTCGAGAAGTGTTCACGCGCGTAACGCAAAAGACGAATTGGGGTGAGTGGAAGATTCAAGACAAGACTCCCGCGGGTTCTGTTGCCACTGCCTGATCAAGCGTCCCTACTTCAGACAAAATCCGGCGCACCAATGTAGGGAGAGCGTAGCTGGATACACCGGTACGCCGCAGCTCGGTTTTCGTCGTGTGAAACAATCTTTCCTTTCCTCAGATGTCGTCGTTGGTGCGATCGCGGCGCATCGATTGGCCGAGGCCGCCGCCGTTTCCCCATTTCCCTTCTTCCTTGTCGAAAATCATGATGCCCAGACTTCGCGTTTCGGAAATAAAAACGTTGTCCGGCGTATACCGGATGTAGCCGCCCATGGCGTGGGCTTTTTCCGGGCCGGCATGGAGAATTCGTGAGTCGGCGAGATTCATGGTGTATCCGTAATGGCCGTCGGCACCACCGGCCTTGGCGTAGAACCAGCCGGGCTGCCCTTTGCTCGTGACGATGTT
>JBEKVU010000085.1:0-11319 GCA_049513775.1 Candidatus Acidiferrum sp. | reverse complement strand
ACCGGAGGCGGCAACCCTAGCCGCGAATCGCCGCATTCTAGATGGTGTAATCCGCGGCGTAGCGAGCTACGGAAACTCCTTCGGCGTCCCCACGGTAGGCGGCGAAGTCTGCTTCGAGCCCTGCTACTCGCAAAATCCGCTAGTAAATGCCTTAGCCCTGGGCATCGCCAAAAAAGAAGAGATTTTCCTGGCCAAAGCCAAAGGCATCGGCAATCCAGTAATTTACATCGGCGCAAAAACCGGCCGCGACGGCATCCACGGCGCCTCGCTCTTGGCCTCCGCGGAATTCACCGAAGAATCGCAGCAAAAACGCCCCAATGTGCAAGTCGGCGACCCTTTTGTCGAAAAATTGCTCCTCGAAGCCTGCCTTGAAGCCATGCAAACCGGCGCCATCGTCGCCATTCAAGACATGGGCGCCGCCGGACTCACCTGCTCCACCACGGAAATGGCTTCGCGCGGCGGCACGGGTATCGAGATCGACCTCGCCAAGGTTCCGCAACGCGAAACCGGTATGACGCCCTACGAAATCATGCTCAGCGAATCGCAAGAGCGCATGCTGCTGGTTGCCGAAAAAGGCCGTGAACATGCAGTTATAAATGTTTTCAAAGAATGGGGACTCGACGCGGTGGTCATCGGCGAAGTAAAAGACGGCGGCCTAGTGCGCGTCAAAGATCACGGCAAAGTGGTCGCGGAGATTCCCGCGCATCCGCTGGCCGAGGAAGGACCCGTCTACCATCGCCCGCTGGCCGCGCCCGCCAAGCGCAATGAAACGGAAGCCAATTGGTTTCAGTTCGCGCCGGACGGCAAGAATCTGACGCAGAACTTTGTGAAGTTGTTGTCGTCTCCAGCGATCGCCAGCAAGCGCTGGATCACCGAGCAGTACGACACCATGGTGCGCACCAACACGCTTGCGGTTCCCGGCGCGGCGGACGCCGCGGTTGTGCGCATCAAGGAATCAGCGCACTCCCTAACGCCACACACAGAAACGCAGCGCGCCCTGGCGCTCTCAACTGACGGCAACGGCCGCTGGTGTTACCTGAATCCCCGCCTGGGCGCGATGCACGCCGTCGCCGAAGCCGCCAGAAACGTGGCCTGCACCGGCGCCCGTCCGATTGCCGCCACCAATTGCCTGAATTTCGGCAGCCCGGAAAAACCCGAAGTCATGTGGCAATTCAGCGAAGCCATCGACGGCCTCAGCGAAGCCTGCAACGCCCTAGGCACGCCCATCACCGGCGGCAACGTCAGCTTCTACAACGAAACCCTCGGCAATTCCATTTACCCAACGCCAGTAATCGGCGTCCTAGGCGTTCTTGAAGATTCTTCGAAAGTGGTGAAAATCGCCTTCCGCAGCGCCGGTGACATAATTCTCCTCCTCGACGGCCTCCTACCGGAGGTCGGGGCACGATATCTCGCGCCCGTCCAAGACGCAGCCAGCGAATTCTCGTCCAGCGAATATTCCAAGACCATCGCAGGCGTAGTCGCCGGCGAACCCCCGGCGATCGATCTCTCCGCCGAAAAGCGCCTAATCGATTGCCTAATCGCACTCGCCACAGCGAACGCCGTGCAATCGACGCACGACATCAGCGACGGCGGCCTAGCTGTCAGCATCGCGGAATCCTGCTTCGCCTCAGCGCTCCGTCTCGGCGCGATCATTACCCTCGACGGCCGCTCCCCTTCGGCGGAACACGCCCTGTTCAACGAACGCGGCGCCCGCGCCATCCTCTCCGTCGCCCCAGATAAACTTGCCGCCGTTCTGGCCACTGCGAGACAATACAACGTGGATGCGCAAGAAATCGGCAGAGTGCAACAAGCTCCAACGCTGCGCATCGAATATAAGGGAAACGTGCAGATCGATTTCCCCGTTGAATCTCTGCATGATGCCTGGGCCAATTCGCTAGAACGCATTGTGGTGAAGGCGTGAGTCGAGAGCCAACCACGGTCCGAGAATTCGTGGAAATGTATCTCCTCGTAGGCGGCCGAGCATATTCGCTCAGCGCGGTTCTAGCCCGCGCATGGAACACGCGCTCGCTTTACGGGTCTTCGCTTCAAGGGGATGCTCAAGCCTTTCGAGCGGATGCGCGTCTGACCATGCTGGTCCCCAGGGCTAGTCTTCGCTGCAGGAGTAGGCGTTCACAAACGGCGGAAGTCGGGACGTATGCTTGCCGCCGCAAGCAAGAAGGCGTGAAGACATCGTGACTCAACATCCGGACATCCTCGACGACCATTTCCACGACGAATGCGGCGTGTTCGGCGTGTTCGGTCATCCCGAAGCCGCGAACCTCGCGTATCTCGGGCTGTACGCGCTGCAACATCGTGGGCAGGAATCGGCCGGAATCGTTTCAAGCGACGGCGGCGAATTGCACGCGCATCGCGCCATGGGCGAAGTCGAAGAGATTTTCGTACCTTCGGTGCTGGCCAAATTACCCGGCGAACTCGCTATCGGTCACACGCGCTACTCAACCGCGGGCGATAAAGCGCTGCTCAACGCGCAGCCCATCATGGTCGATTGCAACAAGGGCAAAATCGCCCTCGGCCACAACGGCAACCTGACCAATGCCGCCGAATGGCGCCGCAAACTCGAACATCGCGGTTCGATTTTTCAAACCAACAGCGACACTGAAGTCATCGTGCACCTGATCGCCCGTTCGCAAGCGCGCAATCTTTCCGGCGCGCTCGGCGACGCGCTCAATCAAGTGGAAGGCGCGTATTCGCTACTGGTGCTGACGCCCGATGAGCTGTACGCCGTGCGCGATCCGCGCGGCTTTCGCCCGCTGGTACTCGGAAAATTGCCCGCCAGGGCGACGGCTCCGGAAACCTGGATGGTGGCGAGCGAAACGTGCGCCTTCGATCTGCTCAACGCGCAATACGTGCGCGAAATCGAACCCGGCGAAATGGTGCGCATCTCCAAATCGGGCATTGAGTCCATACACTTCGCGCCGCCCAAGCAACACCAGCACTGCATTTTCGAGCATGTCTATTTCGCGCGGCCGGACAGCATGATCTTTGGCCGTTCCGTCAACGCCAGCCGCGAAGCGCTCGGCCGCGTGCTGGCGCGCGAGCATCCCGTCGATGCCGACATTGTCGTGCCAGTTCCGGACTCTGGCGTGCCCGCGGCCGTCGGCTATTCGCTCGAATCGAAAATACCTTTTCACCTTGGGCTGATCCGCAATCACTATATCGGCCGCACGTTCATCGAGCCTTCGCAAGCCATCCGCAATTTCGGCGTGAAATTAAAACTGAATCCCGTTCGCGGCCTGATCGAAGGCAAGCGCGTAATCCTGGTGGACGATTCCATCGTGCGCGGCACCACCAGCCGCAAGATTGTGCGCATGGTGCGCGAAGCGGGTGCAAAAGAAGTGCACGTGCGCATTAGCTGCCCGCCCACAGTTTCGCCGTGCTACTACGGCGTGGATACGCCCACCAAAGAAGAATTGATCGCGTCGTCGAACACGCCGGAAGAAACTTGCCGTTATCTGGGCGCCGATTCGCTCGGCTACGTTTCGCTGCCCGCGTTGCGCCATGCCGTCGGCGACCCTGACGGAACGTTTTGCACTTCCTGCTACACCGGCGTTTATCCGACCGACCTCGTACAGCTCGAAGTGCGCGAAGGCAACGGAAATGGCACACTGGGAATCGGCATGCGCGATACCTCGGAAGATTCGCCACGAACGGAAAGGCCTGTGACGGTGGAACGTGAAGTCTGAGAAACGCCAGAAGGAAGAAGCAGCCGAAGCGCACGTTCCCATGGGCACCAAGATTCAGCGTGAAATCATCGCCTGGTTCTGGGTCGCGCTGGCGTTCCTGCTGATCAACGGCACCATCGGCCAGGCGCGGGTAATTCCTTCCGGCTCCATGGAAAACACCCTGCTGATCGGCGATCACCTGATTATGAGCCGCATCGGCTACGACGCGGGCGTCCCGTTCACCAGCATTCACGTGCCGCTGTGGAGAAATCCCCAGCGCCAGCAGATCGTGATTTTCAAACCGCCATTTGCTCCTGATCAACCTGACTACGTCAAGCGCGTCATCGGCTTGCCCGGCGAAACCGTGGACATTCGCGAAGGCGCGGTGTGGATCAACGGGAAAAAACTTGTGGAGCCTTACACCACTGGACCGAGCGAGCCCGCTCCACCCGGGCAAAATCCCGGCGGCGGGCCGGACATCCGATTTCCTTACGTGGTTCCGGACAATTGTTATTTTGTGATGGGCGACAACCGCGGCAATTCCATGGACAGCCGTTTCTGGGGCTGTATGCCGCGGCAGAACCTGATCGGCACGCCGGTGATGATTTACATGTCGCTGAAAGCCAATCCCGAAGCGTGGGATACGGGACAGATTCGCGAGCGCTTTTTTGCGTATGCCAACGCGATCTTGCATCCGAGCACGGTGCGGTGGAAGCGGTTGTTCCGCACGTTTTAGCTTGCCGCGCGTTTTAAATTTGTTGCGTTTTGTGTTTTACTCAACCGTTGCTCCTAGGTCTGTCCCAGCCCGCTGCAACGCCAGCCAAACCCGTTCCGCACGATGAACGGCGCGCGAACGTTCACGCTGCGCGGAAAACGGTAGCACACAGGTCCCCCGATGAAATACGCCGATGCAGGTGTCAACATTGCTGTGGCCGATGACGCGAAGCAGCGCATCCGGCATCACGCGAGCCGCACGTTTACGCCAGCCGTGCTGGGCGGCATCGGCGGGTTTGGCGGGTTGTTCGCGCTAGATCTGAAAAAGTGGAAAGAGCCGGTGCTGGTCTCGAGCGCCGATGGCGTGGGTACCAAGCTGAAGGTGGCCATGGCGCTGGGCGTACATTCCACCGTCGGCGGCGACCTGGTGAATCACTGCATCAACGACATTCTGGTGCAGGGCGCGGAGCCGCTTTTCTTCCTGGATTACCTGGCGATGGGCAAGCTGGAACCTCAGGTAGTCGAGCAACTCGTCGAGGGTATGAGCCGCGCCTGCCGCAAAGCAGGGTGCGCACTGATTGGCGGCGAAACCGCGGAGATGCCCGGCTTTTATCCGGTGGGCGAATACGATCTTGCGGGGTTTATCGTGGGCGCGGTGGAGCGCAAGAAGCTGCTTACCGGCAAAGGCGTGAAGCCAGGCGACGCGCTGATCGCGCTGCCTTCCTCTGGCCTGCACACCAACGGCTATTCGCTGGCGCGCAAGCTTATTTTTGATGTGGCAAAGATCAAGCCCGATGTTTACGTTCCGGAAGTGGGCAACAAGATTGGCGCGGAATTGCTGATGCCGCATTTGTGCTACGCGCCGGCGCTCAAAAATATTGTTGCTCGTGAATGGGTCTCCGCGCTGGCGCACATTACCGGAGGAGGGATTTCGGGGAATCTTCCGCGCGTGCTTCCGACCGGCGTAAGAGCGCAGATCGATCTGGACTCCTGGCCGGTTCCGCCGATTTTCAAATTCCTCGCCAAGATCGGCGAGATCGATACCGACGAATTGCTGCAGTCCTTTAACATGGGCGTTGGGATGATTCTGGTGGTCCCTCCAGCGAGCGTAAAATCCGTGGAGGCGGATTTGAAGAAGCGGCGCGAGAAATTCTTCCGCATCGGGCGCATCGAGCGGTCAGATTCCGGGAAAGCCCGGGTGGCGTATTCCGGGGCGCTGAACCTCGGGTGAAGCATAAACCTCGGCTGAACCCTGCTTGGCTCGCCCCTGCGCACCTGACATGGTTCAGCTTAAAGTCTGCTGAGCTCAACCCCCCTTGAACGAAGTACCAATCGCCGCGTTCTGGGCGTCTAATCGCTTGAGGCTCCCCCTTCTTAACTCAAAGAGGAACACCCTTATGAAGATGACCGGAAACACGATACTGATTACGGGCGGCGGCTCGGGCATCGGCCGCGGCTTGGCGGAAGCATTTCATGCGCTTGGGAACCAGGTGATCATTGCGGGACGGCGCAAAGAGGCGCTGGATGGGACGACGGCGGCCAACCCAGGCATGAAGTCCGCGACACTGGATATCGGGAAGGCCGCGAGCATTCGTGCGTTTGCCGCGAAGCTGGCTGCGGACTATCCCGAGCTGAACGTGGTCATTCAGAACGCTGGAATCATGCGCATTGAAAACTTGAAGGCGCAACCGGACGATCTGGCGGATGCGGAATCGATTATCGCCACTAATCTTCTCGGGCCGATACGGTTGACGGCGGCGTTTTTACCGCTGCTGCAGAAGCAGAGCGACTCCGTGATTATGACGGTGACTTCGGGATTGGCATTTGTGCCTCTGGCGCCGACACCAACGTATTGCGCGACCAAGGCGGCGATTCATTCCTACACGCAGTCACTGCGGTATCAATTGCGCGGGACGACGACCGCGGTACTCGAGCTGATTCCGCCCTACGTGCAGACGGATCTCCTGAATGGCGCGTCCGATCCACGCGCCATGCCCCTGGACGCGTACATCGCAGAGGTGATGGCAATCCTGAAGGCGCAGCCGACGGCGACGGAAATCTGCGTGGAGAACGTGAAGCGGCTACGCTTTGCCGCCGAGAGCGGACAGTACGATGCGGTGTTCAACGGTCTGAACGAAATGATGGCGCGAGCGGCGCACTGAGCGTTCCTGGCGGATGGCAGGCGTTGAGCGGGATCCGCGATGGGTTTTGCTCGGGTGAGGCGCACAGCTCCGATTGGCTGCGTCAGTTGTAAAGCCCCGGCCGTTATGCGCTCAGCGGCGAATATGCTAATTTCGCTTGTTCATGACTAAACGCATCGGCGTCTTGCTCAGCGGACGCGGTTCCAACTTCGAAGCCTTGGCCGACAGCATGGCCGCCGGCCGCATTCCCAACGCGGAAATCGCCATCGTGGTCAGCAATCGCGAAGGCGCGCCAGGCATCGAACGCGCCAAAGCCCGCAATATCGCCACCAAAGTAATCCCGTCCAAAGGCCTCGAACGGGAAACCTACGACCGCCAAGTCGTCGAAGTTCTCAACGAGACAAAAGTGGACTTGGTCTGCCTGGCAGGCTACATGCGCCTGCTCTCGCCCTATTTTGTCGCCGCTTTCCCAAACAGCATTCTCAATATTCATCCCTCGCTGCTGCCCTCGTTCCCTGGACTCGAATCGCAGAAACAAGCCCTCGATTACGGCGCCAAATTCGCCGGCTGCACCGTGCACTTCGTCGACGAAAACCTTGATGCCGGCCCCATCATCCTGCAGGCCGCGGTTCCCGTCGACGATCACGACACCGAAGCATCGCTTTCTGAAAAAATCCTGCGCGAAGAGCACCGCATCTACACGGAAGCCGTTAAACTGGTGCTCGCCGGAAATTACAAAATCACCGGCCGTCGCCTAACGCGCACATAAAATAAGAGAAACAAAATCGATGACTCAGCCCCTAACGCCACCGCACGCATTCAAGCCCGTCGAGGAGCAACTCGCGTATCTGAAGAAGGGTGTCGCCGAAGTCATTCCCGAAGCGGACCTAAAAGCCAAGCTTGAGCACTCGCTTAGCACCGGGAGGCCGCTGCGCGTGTATCTCGGCGTCGATCCCACGGCTCCCGATATTCACCTCGGCCACACCGTGGTTCTGCGCAAGCTGAAGCATTTTCAAGACCTCGGCCACACCGCGATTTTTCTGATTGGCGATTTCTCCGCCATGATCGGCGATCCGACGGGACGCTCGGAAACGCGGCCGCCGCTGAGCCGCGAAGAAGTTGACGTCAACGCCAAGACCTATCTCGCGCAAGTCTTCAAGATGCTCGATCCGCTGAAAACCGAAGTGCGCTACAACAGCGAATGGCTCGATAAACTTTCAAGCTACGATGTGGTGCGTCTGTGCGGCCACTATCGCCTGGCGCGCATGCTCGAACGCGAAGATTTCCGCTCGCGCCTGGCCAACAGCCAGCCCATCTCCGTGCACGAGCTTTTGTATCCGCTGCTCACCGCGTACGATGCCGTGGCCCTGCAGTCCGACGTGGAAATTGGCGCTACGGAGCAGAAGTTCAATCTGCTGGTGCATCGCGATATCCAGCGCGAGTACGGTCTTAACTCTGAAGTGGCGCTCACCATGCCCATCCTCGTCGGGCTCGATGGCTCGCGGAAAATGTCCAAGAGTCTGGGCAACTACGTCGGCATCACCGAAGCGCCGGAGGAAATCTTCGGCAAGATCATGTCCATTCCGGATCCGCTGATGTGGTCCTACTACGAATTGGTGACGGATCGCACTCCGGCTGAAATTGCCGCGCTGCGGGCGGACGTGGCGAGCGGCAAGCTGCATCCTATGGACGCCAAGATGAAGCTCGGCGAGGAAATCATCGCTGGTTTCCATGGCCAAGACGCGGCGCGCAAAGCCGCCGACAACTTCCAGCGCGTCTTCCGCGACCGCCAGGCGCCGTCCGAGGCGCCGGTCTACAAACTGCCACGCGGCGCAGCGAAAAAACTATCTGCCTTGCTGGTCGAACTGCAACTTGCGCCATCAAAGAGCGAGGCCGATCGCTTGGTCAAGCAAAGGGGCGTGGAAATCGATGGCGTGCTCGCTGAAGATCCCCGGCAGGATGTCGACCTCAGCCAACCGCGCGAGTTTCTTCTGCGCGCCGGAAAGAAAAAGTTTCTCCACATCGTTGTTCAATAGGTCGAGCTGTCGGTTGAAAAGCAAATCGACTAAACGCGCCAACAAAACGATGTTGCCGGCGCTTGCATGAAGCTTTGAACTAATCACGTGGAGAAGTCGTTTCAATGGTAGACCCTGCAGGACTCTCGGAAGGGGTGCATGGATGGGACTTTGGTCACGACGAAAGTTTTTCCTAACTTCTTTGGCGGGGAGCGCGGCTGCTGGAGCGAGTTCGCTCTTCGGCAAAACGCGTGCACCCGGTGAACCACCTGACGATGCGCGCGAGATTTCTTCGTCGGCGGCCGCTGCCGGCAAACGCCCGGTAATCATTTCGAGCACCAACGGATTGCACGCGCTTGGGCGTGGCATGGACATTTTGCAAAAGGGCGGCGACACGCTGGATGCGGCGATCGCCGCGGTAACCGTTGTCGAAGACGATCCCAACGACACTTCCGTGGGCTTTGGCGGATTGCCCAACGAAGAAGGCGAGACAGAACTGGACGCCAGCGTGATGCACGGTCCGACGCGCCGCGCCGGGTCGGTGGCTAGCGTGCGCCGCATCAAGAATGTTGCGTTGCTCGCCAAAACAGTGATGGAAAAAACCAATCACGTGATGATCGTCGGCGAAGGCGCGCACCGCTTTGCCGTGGACGAAGGTTTCCCGGACATGAGTTTGACGACGGAAAAGTCGCGGCTCGCGTGGCTGGCGTGGAAAGCCAGCACGTCGCGAAACTGGCGGCCTGGAACAGACAGCCCCGAATGGAACGAGAAAATGGCCGGGCTTTTCGACACACCGGAAAAGCAAGGCTGGCGCGCGGAAATCGAGCAGCTCGTCGTGCACCCACCGACCGGCACGATCAATTGCCTGGCGGTAAATGAAAAAGGCGAAATTTCCGGAACCACCACCACTTCTGGCCTAGCGTGGAAAATTCCTGGCCGCGTGGGTGATTCGCCGATTATCGGCGCCGGTCTGTTCGTGGACGGCGAAGTGGGCGGCGCTGGTTCAACCGGCAAGGGCGAAGAAAATATCAAAATCGCCGGAGGCCATACCATCGTCGAGATGATGCGCAAAGGAATGTCTCCGACGGATGCGTGTCTTGAAGCGCTGCATCGCGTGGCGCGCAACTACAACAACGACAAGAAACGGCTCTCGACGTTTCACATTTTTTTCTACGCGCTCAATGTGGATGGTGTGCACGGCGCGGCGTCGCTCTGGCGCAACACCTACGACCGCACGAAACATTCGACCTATGCGGTGCACGAAGGCGGCGAAGCGCGGCTCGTGAATTGCGCGCCATATTTTGACGAAATCGGCGGGGACGAATAGATGATCGAGCTGAAAAACGTCACCAAGGAATATGATTTGCCGCCCGGGCAGCCGGGGCAGTTGGTAGCCGCGGATCGACTCACACTCGACGTTCCGGACGGCGAGATATTCGGCCTGGTCGGACCGAACGGCGCGGGAAAATCCACCACGCTGAAAATGATTTGCGGCTTGCTGCTGCCGACGGCCGGGCACATCACGGTGAACGGCGTCGACGTGGAGACCAAGCCCGAAGCTGCACAGCAGCACATCGGCTACCTGGCGGACTTTTTCAGCGTGTACGACGAACTAAAGGTTTGGGAATACGTGGATTATTTCGCACGCGCCTACAAATTGC
Source organism: Candidatus Acidiferrum sp. (assembly GCA_049513775.1). Classification (GTDB taxonomy): domain Bacteria; phylum Acidobacteriota; class Terriglobia; order Acidiferrales; family UBA7541; genus Acidiferrum. Next base: position 1,105 of record JBEKVU010000085.1, on the reverse strand, counting down.
CGGCGGACAAAATTCCCGCGCGTGTGCGCGAAGTAATCGGGCAAATGGGCCTCGAAACCAAATACGACGCCAACGTCGCGGGGCTTTCGCGCGGGATGAAGCAGCGTCTCGGAATCGCGCGTGCCATCGTGCACGATCCGCCGCTGCTCGTGCTGGATGAACCCGCTTCCGGGCTCGATCCTAAAGCGCGCCTCGAATTGAAGGATTTGCTGCGCGCCATGAATCGCGCGGGCAAGACGATTTTTATCACCTCGCACGTGCTGCCGGATCTGGAAGAGATCTGCACCTCGCTGGCGATTCTGGAAAAAGGCAAGCTGCTGCGGCACGGAAAGATTGCCGATGTGATGCGCAGCGCCGGGCAAACGCGCCGGGTGCGCATCCGCCTGGCGCTTCCGGAGTTTGCGCTGGAATCGTGGCTTTCGGCACGCCCCAACGCCAGCGAAGTGCTGCACGGCCCGGGGGGCACGGAGTTTGTTTTTCCGGGCACGGACGCCGAGCTCGCCGCGCTGATCCGCGAAGCGATCCTCGCTGGCGCAGCGATCTATAGCGTAGAAGAAAAAACCGATTCGCTCGAAGAGCTTTTTGCGCGCCTCTCTACCGGGGAGGTGATGTGATGCTGAACAACCCAGAATTCATTCGCAATGTGCGTGCGCAGTTGCGGCCTGGGAAAGCCGTAACCACTCTGGTCATCGCGGCCGTACTAGAGCTTGTTGCCGGCTTCGGATTGCTGCACATTACCGCGCCCGCCACCGGTCCCCACGGCTGGGGTTTCATGCTGCTGCGCGGCCTGTTCTGGCTGCAGGCGCTGATTCTTGCCGCGGGCGGCGGCATTGCCTGCGTGAACGCTATCTACAAAGAAAAAGATCAGAACACCTTTGACTATCAGCGGGTGACGCGCCTGTCGCCGCTCGAACTCGCCCTTGGGAAGCTTTTTGGCGCGCCCGTGTACATGTATTTTCTGTGCCTCTGTTTTACACCCCTGTTGATTTTTGCCGCGATCCGGGGCCACCAAAGTTTTGGCTTTGTGCTGGCCGCTTATGCGGTGCTTATCATCGGTTCGATATTGGTGCACGCTTTTGCGCTGTTGATTTCCTTGCTTACGGTG
>JBEKVU010000084.1:0-11422 GCA_049513775.1 Candidatus Acidiferrum sp. | reverse complement strand
TTTCCGCGGTTTCTAGCGAAAATCCGCTACAAGACCTGGCAAACCAGAAACGCGCCGCCGACGAGACGATAGCCAGTCAGGAAAAAAAGCTGGCGCAACTACAGGCGGAAAACTCGGAAAAAGAGCTAGCACTGTTCAAATTGCGCGCTGAATTGCGTGCCGTTGAAGAGCATTCGAGTGAACTGATAGCGGCAAACGGCCGGGCTGATGAGCAAATAGGGGCCCTTTCGCAGCAGCGCGACGCACTGAACGGTCAGCTGCAAGCCGCGAGCCAGGCCTACGAAGCGCAAAGAGCCGAACTTGCGAGTCTCCGCACGGAGCATGATCAGACCATCCTGCGCACTTCTACACTCGAAGCCAAGATTGAGGACCTAACTGCCGCGAATCACGACCAGGAGCGACGACTGAAGGATACTGAGCAGTTTCTGAGCTCCGACCGGGACATTCGGGAACTGATGGGTGCGCGAAAGCTATACATTGCCGACGTTTTCGATGTGGACGGCACCAGCCGTACGCAGAAGCCCTTTGGGCGGGTCTTTTACACACAGGGCAAGTCGCTCATTTTTTATGCCTTTGATCTTGATCGCGAGCCTGGTGTCGTAAATGCCAGCACCTTTCAAGTGTGGGGCCAGCGCGAGGCGCCGCAAGGCGAGCAATCTTCGCCGATGAACCTCGGCATACTCTATCGCGACAACGAATCGAATCGCCGGTGGGTCATGCGCTTTGACGAACCCAAGCAATTGGCCGAGATTGACGCGGTCTTCGTGACCGTTGAACCCCGCGGCGGCAGCCACAAACCCACCAGCAAGCCATTCTTGTACGCCCTTCTGCGCAACGAAGCGAACCATCCGTAGGCCTACAATTAGGCGCGTAAGAGCCGCTCTATCCCGAAGACAACGGCGTTTCGGACGGATCTCACGTCCGCCGTCAGGTGCTCAGAAAGCGGCTTAGATCAGGATTCGGCGTCGATTCAAAGTTTGAATGGTACACATTCGCTAGTCGTTTCGTACTAGTAGATAAATCAGCAAACCGTCGAGGACATGGTGCGCAGGGCAGCTCTCAACTGGGGCTGCTGTCTCATTTTGCGTCTTATGGGTGATGGTGGCGGAGTCAAAAAAACAATCAGCGATATTTAAAATATCGATTTTGTTCTTGACAAGCCTCTATTCGCCCTGTAATTTGTGTTCAAACTTTCGTCTGTCGAGCGGGGAGTCACCATAATCAGGGCGTAACGTTCTTTGCGTTCCGGTGATTTCTTCGGCAAATTTCCTGCATTTTGTTTCATGTCTCGAAGTTGTGCATGTATTTCCGTGTGAGCGGCATTCTTGGGGTGAGGAAAAAACTTATGAAATTCAGCAAACTCGACATGTGGTTCAGAACTGCGGCGGTTGCAGCGCTCTGTTTCTGTCTGATTGGCTTGGTCAGCCCGCGAGCGGGCGCCCAGACCACCTATGGCAGTATCTCGGGAAGCATTACGGACCCCTCGGGCGGATCGCTTGCCGATGTGCGCGTCACGGTGACGAGCCTTGACAGCGGTGCGAAACAAACACAGACCACCACGGCGGATGGTCTCTATCAATTTGTGAACTTGTTTCCCGGCCACTACCGCGTGGACGCGGAAAAAACTGGCTTTAAGCGTGTATCGCAGCTTGACGTCGAAGTACAGATTCAGCAGACGTCTGCCATTAATCTCACCATGCAGGTGGGCGACGTCTCGCAGACCATTGAGGTGACCAGCGAGACCCCGCTCCTCCAGCCGGACACTTCGTCTCTAGGTCAAGTAGTTGACGAGCGCAAAGCCGACGAGCTCCCGCTGAACGGCCGCAACGTGTACAACTTGGCCTCACTCTCGCCTTCGGTTGTTCCCCAGGGTAACTCGCAAGGTTCGATCGTCGGCAAGAACCCCTTTGACCTCGGCAACTATCAGATCGGCGGCTCCTTCGCCAACCAGAGCGCGGAATATTTGGACGGCCAGCCTCTGAACATCGGTTACATCAACTTGCCGTTGGTGGTGCCGACGCAGGACACCATCGGTGAGTTTAAGGTGCAATACAATAACCTCGGCCCGGAATGGGGCAAGTTCTCCGGCGGCGTAATTAACTTCAGCACCAAATCCGGAACCGATCAGTGGCATGGCACCGCGTATGAATTTCTCCGAAACCGGGTTTTGGACGCGAACGAATATTTCGAAAAGGCCGGAGAGTTAGCGGCCGGCGATCCCAATAAGGCGCCACCGTTTACCCAGAACCAGTTTGGCGGCACCGTTGGCGGCGCCGTTATCAAAGACAAGACCTTTGTGTTCGGAAGTTACGAGGGGTATCGCGCTCGCTTGGGCGTTCCGTTTAGCTCGATCGTGCCCACGGCGGCTGAGCGTACCGGCGATTTCTCGGACCTGTGTCACAGCGGCTTCAATACGCCAGATCCAAACGGCTCGGGCATCTTAGTCTGTTCCGACACCGAGCAGGTCAAAAACGGCGCTGGTCAGACGGTCACTGTCCCTGTCGACCAGCTTTACAACCCGTTGACCGTAAATTCCACCGGCGCCACTCTTTCTCGCACGCCGATTGCCGGCAACAACCTGACGGGCACAAATCCAGTCACCGGTCAGCCCTACATCAACCCGACTGCGGCGTTTCTCCTGAACAAACTGATTGCCAACCCCACGAACCCCAATATCGCCCCGGGCGGCGTGGATAATCCCGATGCCGGCGTGGCCAATTTCACTGCCGCTGCTAGCGGCGGTGGCGACATTGATCAATATGTTGCGCGCGTCGACCAGAACCTCACCAATACCCAACACCTTTTCGGAAGGTTTACGTACTTCAAGGAACTTAGCATCTCGCAGGACCCATACGGCACCGGCCTTTGCAAAGACCGTTGCGCGGAAAATACCCGCAGCAAGAGCTTGGCGGTGGGTTGGAGCGACGCTATTAGCCCGACGTGGACGGCTAGCATCAACGCCAGTATCAGCCGGTATCACTACCTCCGTCAGCCGACGGATGCGGACTTCGATGTGACTCAGGAAGGCTGGCCGGCGGAATACAATTCCGTCATTCCTACGACGGAACGCACACCGCTGACGCCGTGCTTCGCGATTAGCGACCCGACCATCTCCTGCAGCCAGGGCCAGAGCGCTATCGACGATTTCGATACGCAATTCAACATTTCGCCGCAATTCACCAAGATCCTCGGCAAGCACACCATCGCTTTTGGAATCCAGCTTGAAGAGACCTTTGATAACTACTTGCAGACCAATACCGGCGGCGGTTTGATCTCGTTTGAGGGAAATTGGACCGGTCCGTATGCTGCCAACTCCGGCGTACCAGGCAGTGGCGGGGTGGTGGTCAATGGCAATGACTATGCTGACTTCCTGCTCGGCTATGGTTTGGGAGCGGGCGCGGCCTTCGGCAATCAGACCACTGGATCGTTGGTGGTTTCCGCGCCAGTAGCTTCAAAAGAGACCTATCGCGGGTTCTTCATTGGAGACACTTGGCACGTCACCAGCAAATTTACCGCGAACATAGGGTTGCGCTACGAACTAGCGGGTCCATTCTCCGAGCGCTTTAATCGCTTGACGTACTTTAATCCGGACGCTACCAACGCATCGGTGACCGGCTGCAGCGGCGTAGCGGGAAGTGATTGCCCTGGTGATCTTTTCTACACTGGAACCGGCGTCGATGGCAGCAGGAATGCCCTCAAGCTTCCCAAGAAAGAATTCTCTCCGCGCTTGGGCGTAGCTTACGCACTGAATCAGAAGACCGTCATCCGCGCAGGATACGGGATCTTCTTCGCGCCTAATGACGTTGCGTTCTCGCTAAATCCCTATGGCGACCCAACGAACAGCGCCACGTCAACCTTCTTCGCCAGCAACAATCAGGGCTTGTTTCCTGCGAGCACGCTCAATACCAGCGGATGCACTTTGGCTGGTGCTGGCGGGCCAACCAACGTGTTTACCTGCCCGACAGCGGGACCATTTGGCCCGAACCTTGTCGAAGCGCCGGGGAGAAACGCCCTACCGAATATCTCAACGTTTGGCTTGGAGCAGACGCCGCTCACCACTAACGGTTATACGATCGCCAAACCGGCATACGTTCAGCAATGGAACCTGGACATCCAGAGACAACTGCCTTGGGGCATCTTCTTGGACGTCGCCTACGCCGGCGCCGAGGGCGTCCATCTCCAGCAATATCAGACGGACATCAATCAGATTCCGGACAGCTTCATTACCCAAGCGCAGGCCCAATTTGCCGCTGGAACCCCAGTAACGATTGCCCAGCCGGTTGGTGCCGGCAACTATCCATTCAGCGTCGGTCTGCCCGGAGCATTGGGCGCGGCGACGTTAATCCAAGGGCAGCTAGACCGTCCCTTCCCCCAATACACGGACGTAAAACTGGCTGGTGTTGGCTGCTGCAGCAGCAATTATCAGTCGTTCCAACTGTCCGGCACAAAGCGCTTTGCGGGCGGCGGCACGATCCTAGTGGCCTACACCAACTCGAAGTTGCTCTCCAACACCGACACTCTTACGTCGTGGCTGGAAGGCAGCGGCAACGGCGGCACCGGTGGCGTGCAAGACTGGAACAACCTCAAGGGCGAGTATTCACTCTCCTCGCAGGACGTTCCTCAGCGCTTGGTCATCAGTTACGTACTCGACCTGCCCTTTGGTCATGGCAAGAAGTTCATGGGCGACGCGAGCGGAGTCGTGGACAAGTTCGTTGCCGGATGGGGAATCGACGGCGTCACAACCCTGCAACGGGGCTTCCCGCTGAAGATCTCCGACAGTGCCTCGAACACCCTTTTCGGGTTGGGCTTGGGCACCGGAGGTCTCAGGCCGGACGTGGTCGCGGGATGCAATACCGGCGGCCCGCGGACGATTAACGAGTGGTTTAACACCAGCTGCTTCACTCAACCGGGACCCTATGACTTTGGAGACGAGCCCCGCGTTGATTCTACGTTGCGGCAAGACGGCATCATCAACTTCGACTTCGCGGCCTTTAAAAAGACCTACTTCGGCCCGGACAATAAGTTCAACGTCGAATTCCGCGCGGAAATGTTCAACCTCTTCAACCGTACGCAATTTGCGGCGCCGAACACGAGCTACAGCCCCACGAACACCAGTTTCGGCGTAGTCAACGCGACGAACGGCAACCCCAGACTCGTGCAGTTCGCACTGCGGTTCGCGTTCTAAACGCTTAACCCTTGCTGCGGGGCATGCCTCTTTGGCATGCCCCGCATTTTTATTTTAGGCGCTCCCGTCGCCACCTCGACCAAGCCGCTGCCGCCCTTCTTGGTCCGCCGGGACGATTCAATCGCACGCGTCGTGGACGTGCAGCCAAGTCCGATCCGTGTCAAAATTTAGAATGCGTCCATTGCAGATGCCCCGCAAATTGAGTCGCAGCTTGCATCGGCGCGATTTTTTGCGCCTCGGCGCTCTCGCGGCCGCTGCCCCAATCTTCGACGTAAAACTCCCTCATGGCTTGGATTTCACGCTCCTGAACTCGCCGACGCCCCAGAAATATCTCATCGAAACCATGCCCGGCGGCGTGGCCCTTCTCGACTACAACAACGACGGACTGCTCGATATTTTCCTGGTCAACGCCGGACGCCTCACGAGTCCCATGAAAACTCCCGAGACTTTCGACCGCGCCGACCCGCGTTACTGGAATCGCCTCTATCGCCAAAACAAAGACGGCAGCTTCACCGATGTTACTGAAGCTGCCGGCCTCTCGCACGCAGGCATCGGCAACTACGGCATGGGCGTGGCTGTCGGCGACTACGACAACGATGGCTTTGCCGACATTTTCGTCACCAGCTATGGCAAGAACATCCTGTACCACAATAATGGCGACGGCACTTTCACCGACGTCACCGCCAAGGCCGGTGTCGCCGGCGGCGGCTGGTCGGTCTCTGCCGGTTTCTTCGATTTCGACAACGATGGCTACCTCGATCTCTTTGTCACGCGCTATATGGAATGGGACACGCGCCACAGCAAGACCTGCGGCGGCGACTGGAAAACCTACTGTCCTCCGGCCGAATTCCCGCAGACCACGAATCTCCTCTACCGCAACCGCGGCGACGGCACCTTTGAAGACGTAAGCGTGAAATCCGGAATCGCCGCAAAAAAAGGCCGCGCTCTCGGCGTAGCTTTCGCGGACTACGACGACGATGGCTTCACCGATATTTTTGTCGCCAACGATGGCATGCAGCAGTATCTCTTCCACAACAATGGCAACGGCACCTTCACCGAGGGCGCTCTCGAGTCCGGCGCGGCGCTTTCCGTTGACGGCCGGCCGCTCTCTGGCATGGGTGTGGTCTTCCAGGACTACGACAATGATGGCCGCCCAGACATCCTTGTCACCGAGCTCCCTCGCGAAATCTACGGCCTCTACCACAACGAAGGCCAGGGCCAATTCACCAACCTCAGCCTCGAAACCGGGTTGGGTGCCATGACCGCCGGAAGCTCCGGCTGGGGCATCGGCCTTGAGGACTTCGATAACGATGGCTGGAAAGATCTATTCGTCGCGCAAGGCCACGTCCTTGATAATGTAGAGGCCATCGATCACTCGCTCCACTATCTTGAGCCCCCGTTGCTGGCGTTAAACCATAACGGCCGCTTCGAGCGCGCCGAATCCGGCGTCACCAACCCCGTTGCCTCCCGCGGTGCCGCTTTTGGAGACCTCAACAATGACGGCTGGATGGACGCCGTGGTAACTGTCCTCGGCGGTCATCCCTTAGTGCTCATGAATCGTGCTGGCCAAAGCCAGGGCCAGCCGCGTCGTCATTGGCTCACCATCGCACTCCGCGGTACGCGCAGCAATCGTGACGGCCAAGGGGCACGGGTCCGCGTTAACGGCCAATTGCGCACCGCCACCACTTCCGGCAGCTACCTCTCTGCAAACGACAAGCGCGTGCATTTTGGTCTCGGCGACGCGACCACCGCGGCCATCGAAATAGCGTGGCCCTCGGGGATTCACCAAACACTCAAAGACGTTCCCGTAGACCAGTTTCTCGAGATTCGCGAACCGGAGGCCACGTGATCACAGCAACGTTGTATCTCTGGCTGGCTTTCCAGACCACCGTCTCTCCCGAAACCGCCGAGCACATGCAAGCAGGCGTCGACGCCCACAAGCAGGGCCATTTTGACGTCGCCGCCGCGGAGTTCCGCAAAGCCACGGAAAGCGATCCAAATCTAGTCGATGCCTTCCTCGATCTCGGCGAAGTAGAGCTCGAGCTCCACGACTACGCCGCCGCCACCGAAGCCCTGACCCACGCCTTGGAGCTGCGCCCTGATCTCGATGCCGCCCACCTCCAGCTCGGATACGCGCTCCTGGCGCAGGGCTACGCAGAGAAAGCCATTACCCACCTTGAACGCGTCCACGCCTCCGAAGCCTTGGGCATCGCGCGCATTGAAACCGGCCAGTATCAGCAAGCTATCGCCGACCTCAGCGTTGCTTTAGCGCAGCGCCCCGGCGATCCCGATCTGCTCTACTATCTCGGCCGCGCCAGTGGCCTGCTCTCCAAGCAAACCATCGACACGCTTCTCTCCGCGCATCCCGATTCGGCCCGCGCTCACCAATCCATGGGCGAAAACTATTTTGTCCTCCGCCAGATGCCGCAAGCTGAAAAGGAATTTACCGCCGCGCTCGAGCAGCGGCCGGAAATCCCGGGCCTCCACCTTGAGCTGGGCCTCGTCTACGCCGGCGCCGCGCAGTGGCCCAAAGCCGAAGACGCCTTTCGCGAAGAAGCCAAGCTCCAGCCGGGCAGCGCCGAAGCTGCCTATCGACTCGGCGCCGCTCTCTTGCAACAGGGCAAGGATCGCGAAGCCCTCACAGAACTCCAGCGTTCTGACAAACTGCAGCCGGAGATGCCGGAGACTTTGTATTCCCTCGGCAAAGCCGCTTCGCTCTCCGGCGAAACCTCCCTCGCGGAGAAATCCTGGCTACGCCTGCTCTCCGTCGAGAAAGATACTTCTCTGGCTGCACAAGCCCATTTCGGATTAGCCGCCCTCTACCGCAAGCAAGGCAAAACCGCCGACGCCCAGCACGAAATGCAGGAGTTCCAGAAGCTGCAAAGCACCATCGGACCGCCGCGCTCTCAATAACCCGCCGCACACTTTAGTGCCCTGGTCTTTATATCCTGATTGCATTTCATCGCCACTTTCGAGCAAATCCGTGTAGAATCTCTGCCCGAGGTGGGCTCATTTTCCCGGCCCGCTTCGTGTCATCGCAGCTGTGATTTCGCACTCTACTTGTACCCATTTTTACCAGTAAGCAATCCAACATGCCGTACGACTTTGTATCCGCCGACGGAATCCGTTTCGCTTTAGAAAGGTGATCCGCATGCCCGACGAATCAGAAAAAGACGTGCTATCGCGTAGAGGATTTCTGGGGGTGAGCTCGGCAGCTCTGGCCGCGGCGGGAATTCCGTACGTGGAAAAATTATCGGCGCAAGAACCTGCTTACCGCTCAAAGGACAATCGCAGCACCAGCGATCCGGGTCCCACCAATCCCGGCATCGACGCCGCCAATCCGGATTCCAACGTTCCCGTTCCGACCGATGCTGGCGGCGTGCAAACCTTCAAATATCCCTTCTCTTTCGCGCATAAGCGCCTGCAAGAAGGCGGCTGGTCGCGTGAAGTCACCCAGCGTGAACTGGCCGTCTCGAAAACCATGGCTGGCGTGGACATGCGCCTCACTGCTGGCGGCGTACGTGAACTCCATTGGCACACCGCCGCGGAATGGGCCATCATGCTGTACGGTTCCGCGCGCATCACCTGCATCGACGCCGAGGGGAAAAGCTTCGTCACCGACGTTGCGGACAACGACCTGTGGTTTTTTCCGCCCGGCATCCCCCACTCCATCCAGGGACTCGGCCCCGATGGCTGCGAATTCCTCCTGGTCTTTGACGACGGCAACTTCTCCGAATTTGAAACTGTCTTGCTCACGGACTGGATGGCCCACACCCCTCCTGAAATCGTCGCCAAAAATTTTGGCGTCAGCCAGAAAGCTCTTGTTAACCTGCCCAAGAAAGAGAAGTTCATCTTCCAGACTGCCGTCCCCGGTCCGCTTGAAGATGACCGCCGCGCCGCAGCCGGCTCGCTCGGGCCTTCTCCGATTGACTTCGCTTTCCGCACCAACAAAGCGCCCTTCACTATGAGCAACAAGAATGGCGACGTCCGTATCATCGACTCAAAAAATTTCAAAGTCACCACCACCGCCGCTGCTATCGTCACCGTTAAGCCCGGCTGTCTTCGCGAATTGCACTGGCATCCGAACGCTGATGAATGGCAATACTTTTACCAGGGCAAAGGTCGCATGACGGTGTTTGCCACCGGCGGCCGCGCCCGCACCATGGACTTCGAAACCGGCGACGTCGGCTACATCCAGAAAACCCTCCCGCACTACATCGAAAACACCGGCACCACGGACCTGAAATTCCTGGAAATGTTCAAAGCCAGCGTCTACCAGGATCTCGCGCTCTCTGAATGGCTCGCGCACACTCCGCCAGAATTAGTCGCCGCGCACCTCAATCTTGATAAAGCGACGCTCGATGCCATTCCAAGAAACGAACCCCTGATCATGCCCGCATAGCCCTCGCCCCCCCCGAGTCGCCATACGGACGGCGCATTGCGCCGTCCGTGGTCGGCCATCTTCTCTGCGCCCTCTGCGCTCGCTGTGTTTACATCCCCATGAACCAGTATCACGCTCGATCCGCATACCCAGCAGGAAAGGACCGTTCGGTCGCAGCAGCGCGACATGTTATAATTGCCTTGAGACCATCCGGTCTCAGAAACCGAGACTCGCAAAATGCCTAAAAACTCCCCGACCGCCAGAGGCGCAGAAACCCGCCGCGAAATCATTCGCCAGGCTGCCACGATCTTCAATCGCAAGGGTTTCGCCGGCGCCGCGCTATCGGACCTGATGGCTGCCACCGGCCTTGAAAAAGGCGGTATTTACCGCCATTTCCGCAGTAAACAGCAACTTGCCGCCGAAGCCTTCGATTACGCCTGGGACGTCGCCTCGAAAGTTCGCACCGAAGGCACCGAGCAAATCCTTAATTCCGTCGATCGTTTGCAACAACTCGTGCGCAACTTCCGCGATCGCCGCGAGGGTCTCGTCCCTGGTGGCTGCCCGCTTCTGAACACCGCCATCGATGCCGACAACGGAAACCCTATCTTGCGCCGCAAGGCCCAGCAGGCGCTCGATGGCTGGCTCAGCCGTATTCGCACGATCGTCGAGCAGGGACAGCAATCGCGCGAGATCCGTGCGGAGGTCGATCCGGCCGCCGTCGCCGCCACCGTCGTCAGCACTCTTGAAGGCAGCCTGATGATCGCCCGCCTGCAGCGCAGCGAGTTGCCCATCGATCAGGGCTGCCGTCATCTGCAAAAATATTTCGAAGCCGAGCTCCGCATGCCCACCCGCAGCAGCCCCGGAGCCGCTCAATGAGCGCGCCCGAAATTCCCCTGCCGTCCGACTTTCGCGTCCGCGCCAAAGCGAATGACGTTCCCATCGCTCGTCTGATCGGTTTCGTGGCTCACCACATCGCGGGCGGCCACGCCATCGTCACGCTCGCCGCCGGCCCGCAGCACGCCAATCCCATGGGCACACTGCACGGCGGCGTCCTCTGCGATATTGCCGATGCCGCCATGGGCATGGCTTTCGCCAGCACTCTTGCCGACGGAGAATCCTTCACGACCGTCGAGCTGAAAATTAATTTCTTCCGTCCCGTGTGGAACGCTCAACTGAAAGCCGAAGCCAAGGTCATCCGCCGCGGCAGCAAAATCGGCTACATCGAGTGCGAAGTCACCGATGAATCCGCTCGTCTGGTCGCCAAGTCCGCGTCCACCTGCATGGTCCTTGCCGGCGAACACGCCAAAGGCCGCTGATGCCGTTTTTTCCTTGTAACTTGCGACCTCTGCCGGGGTCTAAGCTTCGGGGATACGTGGAAGCGTCTCCGCGCGCCGCGACGCATCACGCTGCCTTGGCGATCTCGCCATCTCCGGCATCCTCAAAGCATCCAGCGTCGTCGCGCGAACGTACTATTTAGATGAGCCTCGCCACCGAGGCCTGCCAAAGGACTGAGTTTTCATGCTTGTACGCAAATCTCCTGATCTGACCTACGCGGACGTCACTCCGAAGTCCGTCTACCTCAATCGCCGCAATTTTCTGCGCGGCTTGGGCCTTGCCGGTGCCGCCGCCGTCGCGGGCGAGCGCTTATGGAATTTGGCTTCGCCTTCCCAAATCGTGCTCGCCACCACCAAACTCAACTTTGTCAAAGGCCCCTACGGCACCGATGAGAAAGAAACGCCCTACAACGACGTGACCCACTACAACAATTTTTATGAGTTTGGCACCGACAAAGGCGATCCCGCGAAGAACTCCCAAAATTTCCGCACCTCTCCCTGGACGGTCTCCGTCGAAGGCGA
>JBEKVU010000083.1:0-11473 GCA_049513775.1 Candidatus Acidiferrum sp. | reverse complement strand
CGGCGCAGCTCGCTTCGCTTGCCGATGAAACCCCGGAAGGACGCTCCATCGTGGTTCTGGCAAAAGATAAATACGGTATGCGCGGCCGGGACCTCTCAACGCGCGAGGCATTGTTCGTGCCGTTCACCGCACAGACGCGCATGTCGGGAGTAAACCTGGACGGCGTGGAGATTCGCAAAGGCGCCAAAGACGCCATCGCAAAATACGTAGCTGAACACGGACAACGCGTGCCGCCAGAAACCGAGCAAGCGGTCGCGGAAATTTCCAACGGCGGGGGAACGCCGCTACTGGTGACGGAGAATTGGCGCGTGCTGGGCGTGGTCGGGCTCACGGACATTGTGAAGGGCGGAATGCGCGAGCGCTTCGACCATCTGCGCGCCATGGGCATTCGTACCATGATGATTACCGGAGACAACCCGCTGACCGCGGCGGCCATCGCGCGGCAAGCCGGCGTGGATGATTTTCTCGCGGAAGCCAAGCCCGAAGACAAGATGGCGCTGATCAAGCGCGAGCAAGCCAAGGGCAAACTGGTCGCGATGACCGGCGATGGCACCAACGATGCTCCGGCGCTGGCGCAAGCGGACGTCGGCGTGGCCATGAACACCGGCACGCAAGCGGCAAAAGAGGCCGGCAACATGGTGGATCTCGATTCCAACCCCACAAAGTTGATCGAGATTGTGGAGATCGGCAAACAGTTGCTGATTACGCGGGGCGCGCTGACTACATTCTCCGTGGCCAACGACGTGGCGAAATATTTCGCGATTATTCCGGCCATGTTTGCGGCAGCGTTTCCGCAGCTGAATCTACTGAACGTGATGCATTTGGCTACGCCGCAGTCGGCGATTCTCTCTGCGGTAATTTTCAATGCGCTGATCATCATCGCTCTGATTCCGCTGGCGTTGCGCGGAGTCCGATATCGTCCCTTGGGCGCGGCGGCCTTGTTGCGCCGCAATGTGTTGATTTACGGATTGGGCGGCGTGATTGCGCCCTTCGTGGGAATTAAGTTGATTGACTTGATCATTCGCTACACGCATTTGGTGTGAGCGCCTTGAGGACACCGTGAAAGAAACTCTCAGAATCGCTGTTTTGATGACGCTGATCACCACCGTACTTTTTGGTTTGATTTATCCCTTGGCGGTGACCGGGTTCGCGCAACTGCTCTTTCCTTTTAAGGCCAATGGCAGCTTGATCTATAGCCACGGCACGATTGTGGGTTCTCGTCTGCTGGGGCAGGCGTTTACGGGCCGGGGATATTTTCATTCGCGACCTTCGGCGGCGGGCGATGGATACGACGCGGCTAACTCTGGCGGATCGAATCTCGCGCCCACCAATCATGTTTTGTTGGATCGCGTGAAGGGCGACGTTGAGAAATTACACGCTGAGAATCCAGGCGCGCCCATTCCCGTGGACTTAGTGACCACCTCGGCTTCCGGACTCGATTCGGATATTTCCCCGGACGCCGCGGAGTTTCAAATTCCGCGTGTGGCGAAAGAACGCGGGATGAATGCTTCGGACTTGCGGGCGATAGTGGCGCGGCATACTTTGGGGCGGCAGCTGGGCGTACTTGGGGAGCCGCGGGTAAATGTCTTGGAGTTGAATATGGAACTGGATGCCGTCGGCGCGGTAAAGAAGTAACCAAAAGCCTCGAGCCGAGCCCGAGGAGCGTGGTAAGAAAGAGGCCCCAGCCCGCCACCCTCTGGTTGGCGGCTGGCTTCGAGGCGTTCACCCCGGCAGGCCGAGGAGCCGGGCCCCGCGCGCCCCCCGCCTTCTGCGCAAGTTACCGATAATGTTATCTAACCATTGGGTTCCTCACTTTGCTCTTTAACTCACGCAGAAGGAACACGAATCTCGCAGGGCGGGGCGCCAAATCCCGAACACCGATCTCCAGTCAAAAGCGCACGCTTCAGAAAGCGCCGGCTACAAATGCCAAGGCAAAAGCAGGGGGCTGAAGACCTGCCGCCACAAGGCAAGCACCGGCGTCGCGGCACAGTAGCTAGGATTTGCGAGGGGGAGTTTTGGGGGGTTGGAAGCGGTAGCCGACCCAGGGTTCGGTCAGGATGAATTTTGGGTGGGTGGGGTCGGCTTCGATTTTTTTGCGCAGCTGATTGATCACTACGCGGAGGTTTTCGGTTTCTTCGCCGTAGTCGGGGCCCCAGACGGCTTGCAACAGGCGCCGGTGCGTCAGCGGTTTGCCTTGATTCATGACGAGGTGCTTCATCACGTCGAATTCTTTGGGCGTCAAATGCACCTGCTCACCGCGGACCTCCACGCGGCGGGTCTCGAAATCCATGGAGATATCCTTGACGGAGAATGGCGGGAGCGTTTCTCCAGTAGAATATCTTCGCAACGAAGCGCGGACGCGCGCGAGAAGCTCTTCGATCCCGAAAGGTTTGACGACATAATCGTCGGCGCCGGCATCGAGAGCCAACACTTTGTCGCGCTCTGCGTTGCGCACCGTCAGCATGATGATTGGGGCACTGGAAAAGCGGCGGATTTCGCGACACGTCTCGACTCCGCCCATGCCCGGCATGTTTACATCCAGCAAAATCAAATCGGGCTTGGCTTTGCGGGCGATTTCGATCGCTTCTTCGCCGGTCTTGGCGTCGGTCAAAACGTAGCCCTGACTGGTGAGCGTGGAGCGCAGCACGCGGCGAATCTGCGGTTCGTCGTCCACCACAAGAATATTCGCGGCATTCATCGTGAAGTCACCGTACCGCCTCTGCGGTGCGCGCCGCCGGGAGGCTGAAGGAAAACACCGAACCGCTGCCCAACTGACTGGTGACCGCGATGCTGCCGCGATGCGCGGAAATAATCGCTTTGGCAATCGGCAATCCCATCCCGGTGCCGCGCACTTGATAGCGCTGATCTTTACCGCGATAGAATTTATCGAAGATCATGCCCTGCTCGAAATCGTCAATGCCAGGTCCGCGATCCGCAACACTGGTGGTGACCACATCTCCGGCCTGTTCGGCGGAAATAGTGATGGGCTGGCCTTTCGGCGAGTAGAGATTGGCATTGTCGACGAGCTTCATTAACACATCACGGGCGCGATCAAAGTCCGCGACCACCGGCGCAATCTCCGGGCTTACACGGACCTCGACGGGGCGGCCGGACAGAGAGGTTTTCAGTTCAGCAAGAGCGGAATCGACGATTTCGGAGATCGGATGGGGCTCGAGATGCAGTTCGACCTCGCCCGCTTCAAGCCGCGCCATTTCCGCGGCTTGCTCAACAAGATGATTCAAACGATCGCATTCTTCGTTGATGATGGTCAACAGTTCCCTGCTGTGATGCGGATCGAGGCTCCGCAGGTCGCCGGAAGAAAGCAGGCTGGTGACGGCGGCTTTCATCGACGTGAGCGGAGTGCGAAAATCGTGGGTAATCGAATCGAGCAGCGCGGACTTCAGGCGTTCGCCCTGGCGCTCGGCTTCGGTCTGGCCGAGTTGCTCAACCGCGCGTGCGCGCTCGATGGCGATGGCCACCAAGCTGCTGACTGCTTCCAGAGTTTGCCGCGAGAGATGCGCGCCGGAGATTCCCATGCTGGCGATCGGACGGACACCGAGACGGACCGGTATGAAGTAGAGGGAAAGCTGCGGTTGAATCGAGGGTTCGTCGCGCACGAATGCGGTCTTCATGCTCTCTTCGTCTAAATGCGACGCGCCAAAACCAGAGCGGTAAAATTTGTCCTTGAGCGGCAGGAAAAGTTCGGCGGCGCCGGCTTCAAAGCTCTCCACGATGTAGTCCGGGATGGCGTTCATCAGTTGCAAGACGTTGCCTTCACCCAACAATTTCTGGCTGAATTTATAGAGGCGTTCGATTTCGCGGCGGCGATTGATAGCTTCATCGGCTTCCCTGCGGATGCGCGCCGAGAGCTGGCTGCCGAGCGTCGAGACGAAAAGAAAAGCGCCCAAGGCCACCCAGTTTTGCGGGTCGGTAATGGTAAATGTGTGGACCGGCGGGAGAAAATAGTAATTGAATGAGAGCACTGCGGCGAGAGACATAACTACCGATACGGCCATTCCCCACACCGCGGAAACTGCTAGAATTGCCAAAAGCAACGACAGCGCAACCGTGGTTTGATTTACCCGCACGGCGTGGATGTAAACCATGGTGATGCACGCTACGAGCAGGAAGGCCGTAGCTAGTCCGACGATTCGTCCGGCAAGAAACCGCTGCATATCGTTATTGTATCGCATGCGGGCCTTGGCGAAGCGCGACAGAGCATTCAAGCGCGGTAGAAAGAAGAGCGGACGTTGGCGAAGAAACCTGAAGACTGGCTGGCGGTAGCGTCACCGCCGCAAAAAGCGCGTGGAATATTCAAGTTATTTCTCGGATACGCTCCGGGTGTCGGAAAAACCTATAGCATGCTGAGCGAGGCCATCCGCCGGAAAGGCCGCGGGGAAGATGTGGTGATCGGTGTAGTTGAGACCCACGGTCGCAAAGGGATTGCGGAGCTCGTAAAACAAATCCCCAGCGTGCCACGCATGCAAATGGAGTACAAGGGCACGGTTTTTGAAGAGATGGATGTCGACGCGATTCTCGCGCGGCAGCCGCAAGTGGTGCTGGTGGATGAACTGGCGCACACGAATATTCCCGGCAGCAGGCACCGCAAGCGTTACGAGGACGTGCAGGAATTGCTGGCTGCGAACATCGACGTAGTCTCCACACTGAATATTCAGCACATCGAGAGCATCGCGCCCATCGTGCGCTCCATCACCGGCATCTCGGTGCGCGAAACGGTTCCCGACTGGGTGCCACTGACCGCCGCGGAAACCGTGATGGTCGATCTGACGCCGGAAGCGCTGCACGCACGCATGAAGCGCGGCGACGTCTACAGCACGGACAAAGTCGAGAGCTCCCTGACGAATTTCTTCCGCCGAGGAAATCTAATCGCCTTGCGCGAATTGGCGCTGCGCCAGGTTGCCGAGCAAGTGGATCGCAGCCTCGAGACGTATATGGAGGACAAGGAAATACGCAAGACATGGGCGGTGCGCGAACGGATGGCGGTGTGCATCTCCGCGAACCCCTCGGGACAATATTTAATCGCGCGCTCGGCGCGCATGGCCCGGCGCATGGACGCTGAGCTCTACGTAGTACATGTGGAACGAGAATTTGGAGCCCGGGAATTGAATCAAAACGCGCTGGTGGCCAATTTCCGGTTTGCGGAGAGCCTCGGCGCAACGGTGGTGCGGCTGAAAGCGCGGAGCGTCGCCGACGCCATTGCTGACTTCGTCTGCAGCAAACACATTACGCAGGTGATTTTTGGGCGTGCGCCGCTACACGATTGGCGCAAGTATTTGTATCTATCTGTGGTACATCGGTTTTTGCGGGAATCGCCGGCCGTCGATGTGCATATCGTCACGCACGAACCGGAAGAGTAGTTTTACTGCCCCAGGGCCGCGGCCGGCGGTGCGGGCGCCGTCGATTTTTCCTTGATGAGAATAGGCCAGCGCGGAAACGCGAAGCTGCCCGCTACATCGTCAATCACATTAATCTGGCAGGTGTAGAAACCGGGGTTCAGCGCTTCCAGTGGGATGTCGATTTGGAAGACTACGGCTTTGCGGTCCGGCAGGGTAACCTCGCTCGCCACCAGGGGCTTTGATTCGTAGACTTTGCTACCATTCTGCAAAAATTCGATGCTGGACAAGATGCGAACGGCGCCGTGCGGCAGCTTCGCCTGCGGCGTGGCGGCGCTTGTCGGATCGTTTTGGCCTCCGGATGCGGCAGGCGTGGCCTTCTCCTGCTGGCCCTTGTTCTTTGCCGCGTCGTAAACCTCGTATTGCAAATACAAATGCTGGTCGCGCGCAAACACGTGCGTAATGTTGGGCACCAGCTCAAACTGGTCTTGTACCAGCAGTTTCGAGACGTTTTTCTTGGCCGTAAAAGGTGTGCGCTGGCTGGCCAGCACTACGGAGCTCATCTTGAGTGGCACCTTGCGCAAGTCCGGAACGCGCACATCGGTTTCAAACGTCCCCATGCGCCCGTTCTGATTCTCTCGAACTACAAATTTCAAATGATAGCTGCCAGGCGCCAGTAGGAACGTGGTGTTGTACTGCACATTTTTATTGCGAACTCGTTGGCTGGCATCGACGGCCAGCTTAACGGTGTCCCGCATCTGCCCCACGCGCAACTTACCATCGGCGCGAACTTCGCCAATGATGTCGATCGTTGCATTGTCACGATCTTTCTGTTGCACGAAAGGAATCTGCGAGCCCGGAACGACCAGCGAAACCAACAACTGGTAATGCGAATCGTCCTGGCGAAAATAGGCCGCTCCCGCGAAAAGCGCTACATCAGTTTGTGGAAGCTCGGCGGCCAGCTCATCGTTGAGTTGTTGTTCGCGATCCGCGCGGTTTGAGTGCACGAAATCGCGACCCGCATAGTAGCCAGAGCGATATTCGAGTTTGATATCTTTCAGGTCGGCCCGATTGAGTTGCACACGCAAACGGCGAAACTTGCCATCTCTGGCCAGATTCGTGCTGATGAAACCCAAAACATAGTATGCCGAAGTGTCTTTCTGGACCTGCGCGAACACCCCGCTGAAATCGTTCGAGTCAAAGAATGCTTTGCCTCCGGTATCGGAAGCCAGCGTCGCCAGCGTGTCCTGCGAGGCGGCGTTGGAACTGAGGTCGTTGATGATGGATTGCCCTGAATACGCGGAAACACCGTGCAAGCTGGCGTTTTGCGCCTCGCCGCCAGGAGGCAAGGCCTGCAGCCCGCGAATATCCATGGGGTAGATGGAGACGTTGGCCTTCACCGCGGCGGCGGTGGCGGCACGCAACGCGGATTGATTGTCGATGCCGGATTGCGTGATGCCATTGCTGAAATAAACGATGGATTTTTTCTGCGCGATTTTACCGAGGGAGCCCATCAGCGACTGCAACGCCAAGAGTTTGCGGTCTGCGCTAAACGTGTTGTAGTCCGTGTCGTCGGGCGTGAAAGAGCCGCTGGTCTCCGCGGCACCCTCGGCCGTGCCTTCGGCGCCGTTGTCGAAGCCCTGCCCTTGACCCGAAGAATACCCATTGAGAACCGCGAGAAGCTTCGTTCGATCATCGGTAAAATCCAGATCCAGACGGAGGTTGGTGGCCATAGAAACAACGGCAATCAGGTCCGCGGGTTGCATTTTGTTCTGCACGAATTTCTTTGCAGCGTCCGCAGCGCGGTCAATCTCTTCCGGTTGCATATCGCTGAAATCGAAAAAAAGCAGCATCAGCCGGCGGTCACGCGCCTCGAGGCCGGGTTGATCCTTAGTGCGCAGCAGCGCACCGGATCCCGCCGAGCCCGATACCGTGGCGTCGGCCGCTCCGGCGGTCTGCAATTCATCCACATTTTCAAAATCAAAAGTGGAGATGCTCTGCGGCTTGTTGTCTTCAAAGACCGTGAAGTCACCCTTCTTCAAATCGCGGACTAGATTCCCCTTTCTGTCGCGCGCCACGACGTTTACCAGCACCAGATCCGTGTTTACGCGAATAGCCCCGGGACTCTGCTGCGTTGACGATCCGCTGGGAGCTTGCGCCGCAGCTGGAATTACCGCCTGCACTGCGACAACCAGCAGCGCCAGAAGCGCAGCAAGCGCCGTCTGAGTGTGTGTTCGTTGTTGCCAGGTGAACATAATCGTCTTCATCAAAACCGAAATCTCGCGTAGAACGTGACGCGGCGTGTGGTGCCCGCGCTGGTCACTTCGCCGAAGCTCGGCGAATTCACCACCGTGCCAATCGAGGTGTAATACACGTTGTTGAAAACGTTGCTGGCCGTCACTCGCAACTCCAAGGCGCGAAATTCCTTGATGGGAAAAGTCTTGCTGATGGACATGTCCATGGTGAACTGCCCGGGTCCTTCGATGGTATCGCGGCCAACGTCGCCGAACGGAGAATCGCTGGGATTTACGCATGTCGGCGTCGTGCCCGCAGCGACCGTCGCGGTGGTCTGCGGAGCGCAAAACGCATTTACGTTGAACCACTCGAGCGCACTCTGATTCGGAACCGCGATGGTCTGCCCTGCCACAAGGTTGGCGCGCAGCGAACCGCTCACGCCGCGATTGATGTCCGTGGTGTTACCGAGCACGTGTACGGTGAACGGCAATCCCGAGGCCACGGTAAAGTCTCCGCTCCACTGCCAATTTCCGAAGATATGCGCCGCCGCGCCCGTGGATGCGAAACGGTGATTGTCTCCGAGCGGCAACTGATAGATCCAATTGCCGGTAAATTTATGGCGCTGATCGAAAATGGAGAGCCCGCGATCGGCGGAAATATCGAAAGGATTCTGCGCCACGACCACGGAGCCGCCTCCGATGGACGAGGCGTCGTCGATCGATTTCGAGTAAACGTACGTGGCGCCGAAACCGATGCCTTTCGCCAAGCGTTTGCGCACCGAAAATGTGCCGGCATGCAGAATCGAATTCCCTTGGGACGATTCGTAGATAAATGGTTGCAGGCCGGAAATGCTGAGCGCGCGTTCGAGGTCTAGATTCGTACCTTTTGCGCCGTTGTATCCGATGTTGACCACCACTCCGCCTTTGAATTCGCGCTGGATATTCAGATTCCATATCTGCACGTAACCGATGCGGTAGTTGGGATCGACGGCGAAATTGTTGGTGATGGTGTTCGGATTAATCGCGGGAAAGCCATTCGCCAGCGTCAAATCGCCGGGTGCGGCGCTGGTGTTCGTGGCCGTTTCGGCAAACGGCGGCTGAAACGCAAAATTTTGGATGATGGTGGAATACTGCGCCAAATTGTAGTTGATGCCGTAACCTGCGCGAACTACGGTCCTGGGAGATATTTTCGCCGGCGGCTTCCACGCAATGCCGATGCGCGGAGCAAAATCGTCGCGGTCCGGGCGAATCAAGGATGCCGGATAATTCCCGAAGAAAGCGCCCGTCCCGCCAGGCAAAACGAGCGAGGCGGCGGAAAATTCGGGCGAAACATCCAGGTCCGAGATGCGATTATTTGCTTCGGTAAACGGCCCATTGTACTCGTAGCGCAGTCCGGCGTTGATGGTTAGATTCGCCCGCACTCGCCAGTCATCCTGCGCGAAAAAGTCGTAAGCGTTGGCGCGAAAATTGAAGGCGTCGGTGCCGGAGCTGACCGTCTGAATGCTGCTCTGCTGCGGAAATCCCAGCAAAAAATCCGCGAAGTCCGAACCGGTGCCGGGATTGGCCTGCGCATCGCCTCCGAGCGCGGTCGCAAATCCCGTAAAAATAAAGCTGCCTTCGGCGTTTTTTGCGGAGCGAAAACTCTGCAGGATGCGCCGGTAGTCCGCGCCGAGCCGCAAATTGTGTACGCCGCGATGCCACGTCACGGTGTCGGAAAATGTGTAGGTTTGATCGAGCTCGCGGCGTGGCGTCGGATCGCTTAATCCACTGAGCGAGCTAAAACTGATGCCTGGCAGCCCCCAATCAAAAGGCGCGGTGGAAATGCCTCCGATGCCCGCTTCTCCGGCCACGTCCTGCACATTGGAAAATAGGTTGGTGGTGTCGACATGGTTGTGGTTATAGGTCACACGAAAAATGTTCGCCAAACGACCATTTCCATAGGTCCAGCCACCGGTCGCGTTCAGGCCCTGCGTGCTCGTGCCGCCCGCCAGGGACGGAAATGGATTGACCAAAGTGGCATTCGTGCGGGCGTAGTTCAAACCAAAATTGACATTGTTCTGCGGGCCTCTTCGTCCACCTCCGCCACCTCCCCCGCGTCCTCCGCCTCCAAGCCCCAAGCCCGGTCCCCCACCGGCCGCAAAATTGTGAATCAGTCGCAAGCTGATGGCGTCAGAATCAGACTCGTCGGAAGTCACGTAATGAAAATTCTGCGACGTTCCTGGTCCATTTGGCGCGGGAATGAAATTCAGCAGCGACATCGCCGAGGCGCTTAGCGGCGTGTTGATCATGTTTCCTGGAAAGGGATTGCTGCAGGTCTGTCCGTTCACCACCCGTGTGGTAGCCGGATTGAAAATTTGTCCCGTGAGCACCGGCTCGCCGGTGCACTGATTGATGACTGGTGCGCCATTTGCTCCGACCACTGGCGCTCCGAGCAGCGCGCTAAAATCGCCGCCGCGCTCCGCCAGCGTCGGTACGTTGGAAAACGAGTCATACGGCGTACTGCCCCGCGTACCGTTCCAGCCCACAAAGAAAAATGTTTTGTTGCCGCCGTTGAAGATCTTCGGGATGTTCAGTGGGCCGCCGACGTTGGCACCAAATTTGGCTTGGTTGTAGCTGGCCTTTTGGCTTACACGCCCGAGCAAAGCGTACGGAGCAGCATCGAAATTCGCGTTGTCGTCATTGAAGTAAACAAAACCGTGTGGCTGGTTGACGTTGAAACCCTGCGGGAGCCGCCCCAACGAAAAAATCCCTCCACCGCCAGGGCCGCCGCCAGGGCCGCCGAATCCTCCTCCGCCGCCCGCACCGCCACCGGCGAGCAAGCCGCTCTGCTGCGCACGTTCGCGGAATTCCTGAATACGCTGCTGCAATTCATCTTCGCTGCCGGCGCCGAAATCCTGTGTACGGCCCTGCGCGCCGCTAATGCTTACCGATTCGGTCGGCGCGTCCGCTCCCGCACCATTCTGGGGCAGCGAAGCAATGTCACTCGAAGTTGCCGCCTGACCTCCCGGCAGCGCTCCTCCAGAAAGTGCGGAAAGTGTGCTGTCCAAGGCGAGGCTCTGGAATCCGCGGCCGGCGGCGGCTACCGCGGCGTTCGCCGTGTTGGTTTGCTGCTCCTGGCGCGAGGCAAGCAACAACTCGGCATCAACCTTTCCGGAAACATTTTGCGGATTCAAGACCACTTCCTGCGTCGCGGTCGCAAAACCCATAAACTCCACGCGTACCACGTAGCGCCCGCGTGGAAGCATCGCCAGTGAAAATGTTCCATCGACCGCGGTGACCGCGGAGAATTTTTTCCCGGTTAAAGTATTCGTCGCCGTCACGGTAACGCCCGGCAGTGGGGTTTTCGCAGAATGCACGCTGCCGCTAATTTCGTAGCTGGCTTTAGGGGGCGTCACCGCTGGGGTTTGTTGCGCAGGCGTTTCGTCCACTTTTGTCTCGGGTGGAGAGTTGCTTTCAGTGCCTGGTGCCGGATTTTGCGCTTGCGCCGCAGCGGGCGCCGTGACGGGCGCGCTCGGCGGAGATGGCGTTGGCGCGTCCTGCGCGCGCGTTGGCCCGCAAACGCAAGCCCCCGCCAGCAGCAGAATTCCCGCGGCGGCCGTGAACTTCAATTCGGCTGCTCCGTCGGCTTGCTTGGTGCAACCGTCTGTTGCGTGGGCTGCTGCGTGGCTTTACCCGCAGCGGGCGAGGTGACGCCAATTTCCTGCATGCGTTTCCATTGGTCCGGGCCAATCACCACCAGGGTCTTCGGGACGAATTGGTTGTCCTGCAATCCGCCGCGCACAAACACATGGTCGCCCACTTCTAAATCCGCCATGGTGACGCTGTCCCGGCCCTTACGCAACGAAGTGTCCTCATTCAAATCGAAGGTCTGCTTTACGTTGTCCG